>CATLGL010000006.1 GCA_949935895.1 uncultured Clostridia bacterium | reverse complement strand
TGCTTCTTTATAATTGGCTTCTACTTTTTTATATTCTCTATATTTTTCTACAATTGGTGTCATGTCTGAATGCTCCTTCATTAGTTTTTGCCACTCGCTTGTTTTAGCAATTACTTCTGGATTACTAATTTGAAGTGTTAATTCTTCATATCTTTTTTCTACATCATCTAATTTTTGAAACATAGTAGCGTCTCTCTCCTTTTTTCTAAATCATTTGTATTATACACGATTTTTAGTAAGATATCAAGTAATTTACGCAATCATTATCAGAAATTGCTCTTATAAAGCTTGCCTAGTTTAACATAATATGTTATAATTAAATTATCTAAAACACACGATGGAGGTATTATAATGAGAGTAGAAACAAGAAGATATGCAACAAGAATAGAAAGGTATTTTGCCCTTAAAGCCTTTGGAAAATCCTATGGAGAAAATGGGAAGGTACTTAATAAAGGTGGTAAAAAGGATGGTTTCTACACTGCAACAGTATCATACTGTTGAACAACTTAAGCAGATGCGATATTAGTTTTTCGCATCTGCTCCTCTTTTTTATCCTATTCTTAAGATATTTTATGATAGTTTGATGAAGTGATAGGGTATGTTTTCTTCTTCTAATATCTCTTTTTCTCGATTTGTACATGTAAATATTACGACTTGCCTATTGGGATATTCTTTATCTAAAAATTGTAATATATTTTTTAATCTTTCTTGATCATAATATGCAAAAGATTCATCTAATATAATAGGAAGATTTTCCTTTTTCATATTACTTTGGGCACTTAATCTTAATGATAAATATAATTGTTCGATTGTTCCAATACTTAAATAATCAATTGGCACATAATCTCCATTTTCGATTTCTACTATAATGCCCTTTTTTTCATCAAATTTTACATTGGTATATTTCCCATTTGATATTCTTTTTATAATTTCAGATAATTGGTTTGTAAAATTAGGTGTTACTTTTTTCTTCATTTCATCATATGCTTTTTCTAATTCTTGTTTTGCAAGTTCAATTGCTTCATTTTGAAATGTTAGTTCTTCATATTGCTCTTCTAAATCTTCTAATTCTTCCTCTATTTGTGTCAGGTTTTCTATTTTAGGTAAAATCGTTTCCTGTTCTAAAATTATACTTTGTACTTTTAACTTGCTTTGTGTTTGTTCATTTTGTGTTTCTATGATTTTATTTTGTATTAACTTCTCTTGCAATATTTCATTGATAGTATTTGCTGGCATTTTTCCAATATTGTTATTTTGTAGTATTTGTAGTTTGTTTTCATAGTCTTGTTTTTCTTGCTTTTCTTTATTTTGTTGTTCTTGTTTTAATTTTTTTATCGTTGCTTGTAGTAATTCTTTTCGATGTTTTTTTTCTTGGTTTTCCACATTTTGTGCATTTTTTTGATTTTGATATTTTCTTTTTTTCTTGATTTGTGTATAACTAATTCCTAAAATGCTTATCAATACAATTATGCTGCTAATTATTATTAGGATTGCATTTGGAATTATTGATACAATTCCTATTTCTAAGCTAATTAGAAGAATTGATATTAGAATTGGCATAAAAGTATGTGGTTTTTGGATTTTTGTTTTTGTTTGTTGCCCTTCATTTTCTATTGCTTCTAATTTATTTTCATAGTCTTTTATTGTATTATCCATTATATTGTGTTTTTCTTTTTGTATTTCATATTTTTCTTCTATTTGCTTTTTTTGGAATAAAACTTCTAAATAGAGTTGTTGTTGTTGTATTTCTGTTTCTAGTTCTTGTTTTGCTTGTTCTAAGATATATTTCTTGTTTGTATATTCTTTTAGATATTCTTTTTGTTCTTGTCGTTTTGCAATTTGTTTGGAAATTACATTTATAGGTCTATCTTGACTTCTTCCGCGTTCCTATTTCTTCTAGTTGTCTTTTATTGAGTTTATTGACAATTTTTTGATATGATAGGTTATCTTCTCCTGTACTTACTAGATTTGATAGTTTTTGTAATAATGTAATTTGCTTTTTTTCTTCTAGCTGTACTTCTTGTTGCATAGTTACGATGGTAGAAGTAAAAAGTTCTTCTTCTACACCTGTTTGCTCAATAAAGAATTGATTTCCATTTGTTTTATCTATGGTGAATGTTTTAGAAATTTCTTCTAAATTTTCGTTATAGATTTTGGGAGATTTTTTTTTGAATTCACGAAATACTTCATATGTTTTACCATTATCAAGTGTATATGTAATTTTTCCTGAAAAGTCTTTTTCTTGCCATGGAGTGTATTTTTCAAGGTCTGTATAGTTTTTTCCATTTTTGTTTTTAGATAATCCATAGAGCATAGCTAGTATAAATTTTAATATTGTGGATTTTCCACTTTCATTTTTACCATATATTAAATTGATATGTTGTTGTAAATTAATTGTTTGATTTTCTAATTTTCCAAATTGGTTGATTTTTAAGGATTGAATTTTCATTTTTTTCTGATTCCTTCCTTCCCTTTTGTATTATTTGTTTATAAATGGCATAGAGTTTTACTATTTTTTTACTTTTTTATTTTCAAGCTTATTTAGGTAAATGCATTTTTAGTTATAAGCTTTCTTTATTTTTACATTGCTTGTAAGCCTATTTCAATTGCTCTTAGAATTTTTTCTTCATTTTCTGGTGTTTTTTGTTGTAATAGGTTTCTTACAAAAATTCCCTTTAGGCTGTCTTCTTTGGCTAGTTTTTCTAAGTCAATTGCTATTGTTGTTTGATTTTTTATTTTTATGATATTGGGAATGGTTATATATTTTATGATTTCTGATGGCTCTATTTCAAATGTTCTATTCCCTGTTAATATAATTTTATAATATTTGTATGAGTCCCATATTGTTTGATTGATTGCTTCTATTAGTTCTTCTTTTGATAAAAAATCATCTACTGGTAGAATCGTTTCTTCAAATTCTTTTGTGTCAATTGGTAAAAATTTGATTTGTAGTTTTTTATTTTCTTCGATGGTTCCTACTATTATACCATGTTGTCCTTGTTCGTCAAAGCCAAGAGAAATGGTAGAACCTGGATATATAATGTTCTGGTTTGGTTGTTCTTTATAATATGGTTTATGGATATGTCCTAATGCAATATAATCAAAGCCTAATTGTTTTAACATTTGTTCTTTCATTGGGTTATATTGTTTATCTTCTTGGTATCCTCCTTCTATTGCTCCATGTGTTAATAGGATATTTATTTTATTTGGATTTTCAATATTGATTTGATTTATTTGTGTGTCTTTTAAATAGAATTGATCAAATCCAAAGCCATAGATGTCTACTTCTTTTTCTGTTTTTTTCTCTATTTTATTTCCAAAAATATATATATTATCATTCCAACAAAATGTGTTGTAATAAGAATTTTTCATTTTGGGATCATGGTTTCCTGGTATAATGTATATTTTGGTGTTAGGAATTTCTTTTGCTTTATTATTGATGTATTCAATGGTGCTTTGTTTTACATATTCGTGCTCATATAGGTCTCCACATATGAAGAAATATTCTATTTGATTTTGTTTTATATAGTTAATGATGGTCTGAAAAGCTTCTCTTTGCTCAAGTCTTCTTTGAGCTCCTAAATTGTTTTTGTTTAATTGTGTGAAGGGAGTATCAAAATGCATATCTGCCATATGAACAAATTTCATGGTTTTCCTCCTTATTTTGTTGTTTTTTTTATTATATATAATTGGTTTTAAAAAGTCAATATTTTTAGAACATTTGTTTTTTGTTTGCTTTTTTGAAGTAGTATCTTTATTTGCACTATCTTATTGTTTATTTGCTATTTTTATTGGCTTGTTTCTGATTTTTGTATATAGATTAGTAATGTATTGTAAATTTATCAATATAAAATACATTAAAAAAGGAAACTCCTTTATTTCTTAATAATAGAGTTTCCTTTTTTATTATTTAATCTTCGTCATTTAATGGTCCAAACAGTTCATCAAATTTCGCTTCTAATTCTTTTTGTAAATCTTTATCTAGTTCATCTTCATCGTCCATTTCTTGTGGTAAGATTGGCGCTTCTTTTTTATGTGGTAATGAATCTACTTTTAATTCATTCCATTCATCTTTTTCTTGTTTTGACTCTGTCTTTTTCTCTTCTTTCTCAGATGGTGTGTCATCGAATAAATCATCTAATGATTCTATTTTTAAATTTTCTACTTGTTGCTTTTTATCATCATCGTCTACATATGGATTATATGGATTGTATTTTCTCCATATTCCTCTATCAAATTCAGGTATATCATTATGAGAAATTTCACAAGCTGCTAATTTTTTTGCCATTGGTGTTTGAAAATAGTAAAATTTCTTTTCTTGAATTGGCTTTACTCCTTTTTCAAAGATAATACATAAATCATTGTCCATTCTTCTTAACTCATCTGGTGTCATAAGTGCTCTTGCCATAACTTGGTCTGATACACTTTGTCCTTGTCTCCAATTGTGTTTGTCTTTGTTTACAGAGATGCTTTCTCTTTCTATGGTTTTTTCTCCTAATGCTTTTGAGAAATATTCTACTGTTTTTTGTGAATTACTTCCTAAAAATACATGGGTATCGCAGTTACCAATGATGGTTTCATATGACTTTTCATAAACAGCTTCAAGTTGGTCAAGGTTTTGTAAAATAACACTAAATGAAATCTTTCTACTTCTACTGGTCGATATTTTTTTATCAAAATCTGGTATTTTACCAATATTGGCAAACTCATCTAAAATAAAGAAGGTTGGTACTGGTAATGCTCCTCCACTTTTGTCTGCAAAATCATATAGTTGTTGTATCATTTGCGAGAAGAAAATGGTTAACAAAAAGTCATAAGCTGTATGTGTATCAGAAGAAATAACATATACTGCTGTTTTTTGTTGTGCAATTTCTTCAAAATCAATAGTATCTGTTGAGGTTAATTCTGCAATTTCTTTTGAGTCAAATTTACCTAGTTTTGATTGTAATGATGATAAAATAGAGCCATAGGTTTTTTCTGGTGCAATTTCAATGGATTTATAGTTTGTTCTTGCTGGATGATCGTATGGAAGTTGATTCATCAATTCTGTTAGTAAGTTACTTCCTCCATTTGAGTTTGCTGCTCTTACTAGTTCTGCACAACTTGCTAGGTTTTGCTCTGCTTCTGGCCTTGTTGCAATTAGATAATAAATTAGTGCTTTTAATAACATTTCTGCCATATCATCCCAATATGGTTCTGACCCTGCTCCGCCTTCTGATTTTTGTCCTTTTACTATGGTATTAGCAATAACATCAACATCTAATTCACTTGATATGTGCATTAGTGGGTTATATCCATCACTTAATTGTGGTCGAACTAAGTTTAATACTTTTATTTCATATCCTTGTTTTTTTAAGTATCCTGCCGTTTTGTCATATAGCTCTCCTTTTGGGTCTGTAAATATATATGAACCTAATGTTTGATAAGCATTTGGAATGGAATAAGATGCACTTTTACCAGATCCTGATCCGTCCAACTACTAATACATTTACATTTCCTCTTTTATCTAATGGTAAGTAATTATTTTGTGCTAATATAATTCCTTTTCTATCACTTAATACTCGATATTGTTCTCCATTTTTTGACCAGTCGCTTGAACCATGCTCAATATCTGCAAATTCATGTTTTGGTGCTGTTTTTATTAATCCTACTAATACAAAGATAGCATATAAAATACTAAATTTAAATAATGTAGAAAAATATGTTCCAATATAGTCTTTGGTAAAAATGCTACCAATTGTTTTTCCAAAATCTGTAAAAGCTGTAGCAATTCCTCCAAAAAATTTATCCATCATAAATTGCCCATCGATGGTAGCTTTGGTAATGCTATAACTAATGGGCATAACTAATACTATGGCTAAAATAATCCATAGTATTAAAAATATAATAAAATTCTTTTTATTTCTTCTTAATGCACCTTCTACTTTATAATTCATAGGGTTTCACCTCTTCTTTGGTATATGAGATTATTCAATCTCTATTCCTTCTTGTTCTTCTTCTATGTTAACAATTTCTCCATTATCGTCTACTCTATATTTTGGCTTCTTAGCCTCTTGTTCTTTTACTATTTCCTCTATTGATTGTATTCCTTTTTCCTCCATATATTGTTTTACTGCCTTAACTGATGCATCTTTTTTTAATCCTTTTGAAACATATACTCTTGGATTTTTAATACTCATTCTTGCTTTTGTCTGTTCATTATCTTTTATGCCAAGATAGTCCTCTAATGAAACAACTATTTCACCATTTAAAAACATATCTAGAGTATTCATTGCAATTGCTTTTTTATCTGGTATTTCAATATTTCTGTCATTATCTGGAATTACTGCTCCTCCAACAATTTTTGATAATTTCTTTTTACTTGGATTTTTCATTGTTTCCTCCCTTAATCCTCTGGTCTTATCTCAAATGCGAAATAAGACTTGTATGGTTTTAATTTACATTTTCCTTTTATTTCATTTGTTTCTTCATCCAAATATACGACTGGTTTTACTTCTTCTGTGGTTTCTGGGTCTATGATTGATATTGGCCTTTTTAAATTTGGTGTATAATTAAATTCTTTGTATACACTTTCTTTTTCAGAATATAATGTGTCAAACTTTACTGGCATTGGTTTTCTAGATATTCTTAATTTGTTTTCTTCCATAATTCCTGTATTCACTACTACTTTATCTTTTCCAAATGATAAAATAACCAATTGGTCTCCTGATGGAGATGGCTCATCTACAAAAAAGGTTTTCTTAGTTAATTCTCCTGATAATTCTTCCATATAGTCTAACCTTTCTAATGTATATTTAGGAGAATTTTTTAAGTATTCTTTTTCTGTTTGATTGATTCGATAGATAACTGTGTTTACATTTTTTGGATCTGTTATACTGAAATGCTTTCCTTGGAAAGTTTCCATATTTTACACCCCTTTTTTCTTTTATCCTATGTATAGTAGTGTATTTTTATTTATTGTACATAATTGTGTTTTTATTTTTACCACTATACACTATTATACCCTCTTTTGGGCAAGTTGTCAATACTTTATCAGTTTTATTTTATGTTTACTATGTGGTTTTATGCTATTTTTCTATCCTTGTTATTATGCTTTTATTTAAGTTAAGATGGTTGTTTTGTTTTTATCTGTTATGGTTTATTACTAAGAACTCTTCTTTCTTCCTCTTTTACTTCTTGGATTAAATTTTGATATTTCTTTTAATTTCTCAAATATTTCTTTTTCTTGTTTTGTTAGTTTTTTAGGAACCATGATTTTTACTGTTGCAATTAAATCTCCTCTTCCTCCTTTTCCGTCTTTATAGCCTTTTGCTGGTATTCGTAATTTTTCTCCACTTTCGATTCCTGCTGGTATGTATACAGATACAGTATCATCAATTCCTTCTAAGTTAATTCTTGTTCCAAGAGCTGCTTCCCATGGTGTAAGAGCAAGATGAGTATATATATCATATCCTGCTAGTTCAAATTTAGTGTCTGCTTCAATTTGTATTTTAATAAACAAATCGCCATTTTTTCCACCAAATTGTCCCATTTTTCCTTGCCCGATTAAACGAATTTTTTCATTGTTTCTAATTCCTGCTGGTATCTTAATATCAAATGTTTTCATATTACCATCAACAGTTCTTAATGATATTTTTTTGTTTAATCCATAAAAAGCATCTTCTACTGAAATAGAAATAGCTGTTTCTATATTTTCTCCCTTTATTGGTGCGTGCTTCTTGTTTCTTTTATTAGATGTTTCATTATCTTCTTGGTTTATTTCACTACCAAAAAACATATGAAAAAATTCGCTAAATATATCATTTTTGCTACGTTTACTTTCTTCATAATTTTGTTTTTTCTTTTTATTTCCAATACGACTTACCCACATTCTATCATATCTTCTTTTTGAAACATGATTTGATAACACTCGATAAGCTTCATTGATGTCTTTAAATCTTTCCTCTAAAATTCTATCTCCTATGTTTACATCTGGATGATATTTTTTTGCTTGTTCTCGATAAGCCTGTTTAATATCCTCTTGTGTTACTTTATTGTTCTCTAATCCTAATATTTTATAATAATCTTTAAAAATCATTTCAACATCCTCCCATATAAATGGTAGCTTTATTATATCAAGATTAGTTTCATATTTCAATAGAATAACATAAAAAAATAATGTTTGCAATTTTATGTAAATTGTGATATACTAATATTATGTTACCAATGTTGTGTTTCTTTTTTAAAGGAGGCTACTATGGCTTTTTCAGATGATGACCGGTGGATATGGGATTTGGAAGATAGAATCACTCAACCTTGCAATATAGAGGATTCTTCTTGTGTTTGTATTCCAATACCAGAAGAATTTTTGGAAGATTACAAAGATTCCTCTTTGCTTGTTGATGAATCCAAAAGGAATCTTGGCGATACAAAGCCGATTCCTCTTTCCATTAGCTGGATTGTAGCATTGCGAAAGGAAGGCATTTCATCATGCTACACTGTATAACATAAAGAGAGCTATCAACTATATTTGCGATAGCTCTCTTTATGTTTTTTATTTTAAAGTTATTTCTATTTTATTTTCATAGGGTTCTGTATTTTCTAATTGAATATTATAACATAACAAAATTTGATAAAGAGTATCTTGTTGTTTTGTTACTTTGATTTGCTTTGTCGTGATTTTCATATTTAAGTTACCATATGGCGTTTGTTGGATTGATTTTGTTGTACTTCCTATTTTAAATATCATTGTTTGATTTTGTTTTTTTAAAAGAATTTTATCTTCTAATATTGTCATTTGAAAAGAGTTTCCTTCTGCCATTTCTCCAAATATAACGACTCCTTTTTTGTATTGCTTTATTGTCCCTTTTCCTTTTTGTATGGTAATTTCTGAATGATAATCTATGGTTTGCGTTGCTTTTATTTCTATTTTCATATTTTTTCCTTTATTCTATTCTTATTTCACGTAATTATTATTTTTATCCTTTATTTCTATATAGTATTATTATAATACAATTATACTTTTCTATTATATCATATTAGTATTAAATTTCTAATTGTATCAGTCTATCTAATAACTCAGAATAGTTAATTCCAATTTGTTCAAATAATTTAGGATACATACTAATGGTGGTAAAACCTGGTAGTGTATTGATTTCGTTAATATATACTTTATTGGTTTTGTTTTCTATGAAGAAGTCTACTCGTGATAATCCTTTTCCATCAATTGCTTGGAATGCTTTTATACTGAAATCTCTGATTTGATTTGAGATCTCTTTTTCTATCTCTGCTGGGATGATTGTTTTTGATGCTTCATTTATGTATTTTGCGTCAAAACTATAAAATTCTTCTGCTGATAATACTTCTCCTACTGGTGAAGAAATGACTTCGTCTTTTCCTAATACTGCACATTCTACTTCTCTTCCACAAATTCCTTGTTCTATTAATATTTTAGTATCAAATTGTGCTGCATATTCAACTGCTTGTTTTAATTCTTCCTGGTTGTTTGCTTTTTTTACTCCTACACTAGAGCCAGAATTAGAAGGTTTTATAAACATTGGATAGTTAAGATTGGTTTGTACTTTTTTTATAATTTCTGGTAATTCCATTGATTTTTCTGAAAAATCTGGAAATATATAAGTGTATGTTTGATGCTTTACTTTAATATATTCATATTTGGTTTGTGGTATCCCTGCTTTTTCAAATATTACTTTGGCATATACTTTATCCATTCCCATACTAGATGATAAAATTCCACATCCTACATATGGTAAATTTAACATTTTAAATAGTCCTTGAATACTTCCATCTTCTCCGCCTAGTCCATGTAAAACAGGAAATGCTATATCCATTTGTTTTAAATATTCTGTTATATTTTTAATACTGGTTGTTTCATCTAATTTTGTTCCAATTGGTGTTACTTTTATTTGGTTAACTGGCTTTGTATATTGATACCACTGTCCATCTGTATCAATATAAGTAGGATATATCTCATATTTTTCTTTGTCTAGTTTTTCAATTACTGAAGTGCCTGATACAATCGATACATCATGTTCTGTTGAGATGCCTCCAAAAATAACACATACTTTTATTTTTTTCATTTACTTTCCTCCTTGCATTTTTTATTTTATCTTTTGTAATTGATATTTTTATTTTATCTTTTCTACTATTTTCTTAAAGTTCATTCCATTGGATGCTTTTATTAAAATAGCATCTCCTTTTGTTAAGTATTGGTTAAGAAATTGGATTGCTGTTTCAATATTTTCAAATTCTTGTATTTTATCTTTTTTCATTCCTTCTTGAATGGCTTGTTTTACTATGTTTTTAGCCTCATCTCCTATGGTAAATAATATATCAATATGGTTATTTACTACTTCTTTTCCTACTTGTTCATGTAATGTTTTCGAATAGCTTCCTAATTCTAACATATCACCTAATAGTGCAATTTTTCTATTGGCTTGTATTCTTCCTAATGCTTCTAAACTTGCTTTCATAGAATCAGCATTTGCATTATAGCAGTCGTTTATAATTTTAATTCCTTTATTATTTTCTATTATTTCCATTCGATTTTTCGAAAGCTCAAATTCTTTAATTCCTTTTATTATATTTTGTGTTGGTATCTTTAAACTTTCCCCTACGCAAATAGCAGTTAGACTATTATAAATAAAATGGATTCCATTTACTGGTACTTCTACTTGTACTTGTTCTTGGTTAATATTACTTGTAAAATGACTTCCTTCTTCTTGTAATTGAATATTTGTTGCCATAATTTTACTTTGCTTGTCAATTCCAAAATCAATTACATGGTAATCTGAATTTTGTTGTTTCCATTCATGTAGTAAATCATTATCATTATTGATAATGACAGTCCCTTCTTTTGAAAGTCCTTCTAAAATTTCTAGTTTTGCTTTTAAAATGTTTTGTCTTGATCCAAGGTTACCAATATGTGCTGTTCCGACATTGGTAATAACACAAATGGTTGGTTTTGCAATATTGGTTAATGTTCGTATTTCACCGAAATTGTTCATTCCCATTTCTACTACTAATGCCGTATGATTTTTTAATCCTAAAATGGTAAGTGGCAGTCCTATATGATTATTATAGTTTCCTTGTGTCTTTTGCACATGATATTGTGTATTAACTACACTTGCTATCATATCCTTTGTACTAGTTTTTCCTACACTTCCTGTAATGGCTATAACAGGAATATCATATAGGCTACGTTTATATGTTGCTAATTGTTGTAATGCTTGAATTGTATTTGGAACGGTTATAATGCTAATGTCTTTGTCCGTTTGATGTATTGGTTTTAAAAATGTATCTTCTTGTAATAAGCATATTGTGGCACCATTTTTTATGGCATCTTCATAAAATAAGTTTCCATCAAAGTTTTCGCCTTTTATTCCCACATATATATCACCTTGCTTGATGTTCCTTGTGTCTTTTGAAAAATCGCCACATATTTGATTTTCATTCCCACAAATAAGTGCTCCTTTGCAAATATTTAATATATCTTTTACTGTTATTTCTTTCATTTTTTTCCTCTTTTTTACTAATTTTCTATTATATTATTATATGATTTATAGGGTTTGTTATTCCTTTTTTGTTCAATAAGTTGATTGACTAAAAGTACTGTGTCTGGATGAATTAAACTATCTTTTTTTAAACTATATTCCATCATAAATTTTGCAATATATAATACTCCATCATCTAAATTATTGTTACTAATTTGAACTGCCTCTTCTCGATTGATCATTGTTCTTGTTTCATCTGTTTTATCTGCTACATAAATGATTTTTTCCATTGTGTTCATTTTGATATTTCCTGTTGTGTGATATAAAATAGCTCTTGCCATTTCTTTCGTAAATCCAAATTGTTTAATAGCAATATCTTCTCCTAGTTTTGAATGCCATAGTCCTACCTCTTTTTGCTCTATTTCATCAAATTGTATTCCATGTTCTTTAGCATAATGAAAGCCTTCTTGTTTTGACATCTCTTTTGCTATATCATGTAAAATTCCAATTTTTTTTGCAATTTGTTCGTCTTCGCCATAGATAATAGCAAGCTCTTCTGCTCTTTTTGCTACTCCTTTAGAATGTTCATATCGTTTTTGAGATAATCTTTGTTTTACTATTTTTTCAATTTCTTGATAATCCATTTTTTCACCTTCAACTGTTTTTTTATAGTATATACTTATTTTTTGGTTTCGTAAAGATTTGTTATGGTATTTTTTGCTTTTCGTATGTATATAAAAAGAAATAAGAGTAATTTTCTTTACTCCTATTTCTTTTTACTATTTTTGTACACTTCTATTTGCTATTTCAATTGCTTTTTTTACAATATTTCCGCAGTCTTTTGCAGAAACATTTCCCCAACTACCACCATCTTGTTTTACGGTATCATATACTCCTA
The DNA here is from genome assembly GCA_949935895.1 of uncultured Clostridia bacterium. GTDB lineage: Bacteria > Bacillota > Clostridia > TANB77 > CAG-508 > RGIG8482. Next base: position 7,631 of record CATLGL010000006.1, on the reverse strand, counting down.
GTTCTTTGGCAATTTCTTCTCTTAATTCATTCGAAATTAGCTTTGAATTTCTAGACATAATATATACCTCCTATTTTAGGATTATTTTTATGAAAGTACTCAAAATTCTTTTATTTCTTCTATCAATTAAATTGATGATTTTTAATTTTTTGTATTTTCATGTTATTATTATGTCTCATTATTGTTTATTTATAATAGCATTTTTTTGAAATATTTCTATTTTTTAACAATTGATTTGTTTTTGAGGTTTTCTTTTGCTTTTTGAATATTTTTTTGTATTTTTGATGAAATTTCTTACATTGTTAAAGTTCCATTTGGTGTATTTTGTATTACTAAGATGTCTTCTTCTCTTCCATTTTCTGCATTGATATATACTAAAAATTCATTTTCGTCTACACGACCTTTGAATTCCCAACATAAAATTTCTGTTTGATATTCTGTTGGAATAACCGCTAATGCTTCACTTCTGATTTCTAAATTTTTGTTTAAATTCTTTTTTGCTTCTTCTTTTGATATTTTAGGTGTTGGTAAGTTTCTTTGTTCATGAGAATTTAAATATCCTGTTGTTTCTATTCCTAATACTTCCCCATTGTCTAATGCAATTTTTAATTTAATTAAGTCTGGATACATTGTAACTTCATTTTGATGATATGCATAATTGATGGTTACAATTCCTTCTTGTTTTAGATAGTAGGTCTCTTTCATGTTAGGAAATCCTTTTTGCTCTAAAAAGTTTTTTCCTATTTCATTTGCTTGTTCTTGTGTAATGGTTTCTGCTTCTACGTTTCTGTTTAAATTTGATAATATGACATGTCCGTCCTTTTTGAGAAATTGAAATATTAGCTCCATTATCTTTCTGGCTATTTTTTAGTTTAACATAGAAGTCATAAGATGGTATATTTCCATTCTCAGATAATCCATTTGGAGTAATTTCTTCTATATTATTTTCTCCAAAATATTCTTTTACTTTTTGTATGGCTGTTTCTTCTTGTATTTCGTCACCTGTTAATCCTTTTCTTTCTGGGTTTGTCATATGTTCTGAAAAGGCTCCATCATATATTAATCCTGCATATTCATGAAAGTTTTCTTCTATTCCTGAAAAACTATCTTGGGAAATATTGCTGACTTGTTGAGCAAAAGCAATACTTCCTTTTTTGGTTAATTCTCCCCAACTAATTCTTCCATTATACATATCTTGTGATAGTTGTACTAATGTATTGTTTAACTCAATACTATAATTGTGTAAGTTTTTTAGATTGTCCAAATCTTCTTGGGTAAGTGATTCATTATATATGTTTTTTCTTGATAATGAGTAACTATAGTCACTTACTTGATTTAAAAATTTTGAAGTATTGGCTAGTTCTTCTGAACCAATTGGTAGCATAGCCAAATGGCTTTGTGCTAAATTGGATTCTCTCCAAAGGTTTGTTAGGGTTTCTGCCCCATGTTCTGGTGTTGTAGAAATTAGTGCTTTAGCAAGATAGGTTTCTACATTTTGAACATAATCTACTAATTCAAAAAATGCCATATTATACGAATTTTCTGAAGCTTGTCTAAAATCTCTTTCTCTTTTATAGGTAAATAGTCCCAATCCTATAATAATAGCACCTAATACAACAATGACACTTAACATATGACGGTCTTTTAATCGATTTTTCCAATCGTATACTTTTTCTCTTATATTCATGTTTTTTCATCCTTTCTTTATCATTTCATTGTTTGATATGAATATGATTTTTCTTTTATTTACAGAATCTGTGTTTTCCTATTGTTTTGACAAGTGGTCTTGACCAAATCCATTTATTGGTCGCTGTATTAGGATTAAAGTAATAAATGCATCCGGTTTGTTGGATCCCAACCATTCATCGCATCTTGTGCTGCTTTTAAAACTGTTGAACCTTCTTTTATGGGTACATTAATTTGCCCATCAGCTACTGCTGTAAATGCTCCTTTTTCATAGATTACACCTGCAATTGTATTGGGAAATTTTGAATTTTTAACACGATTTAAAATAACGGCTCCGCACTGCTACTTGCCCTTCATATGGTTCTCCTCTTGCTTCTCCATTTATGGCCCTTGCCATTAGTTGCAAATCTGATGAACTGTTACTTGCTGCATATACCTCATTTTGTTTTGTTTCAATATTTAATAGTAGTATCATTCCTAAAATACATATCATGATTAGTGTGATTATCAATGTTAATTTTGCTATTTTTTTCATTTTCTTTCCTCCATTTTTTTGTTTTAGTTTTATTTTGCTATTTTTTTGAAATTTTATTCTTATTTTTTTGATTTTGTTTAATTCTTTTTTATTTTGTTGTATAATAAATTAAAAATGTTAATTTTTTTTCTATGTTGTAAAATATGATAGGAGTTTTGTTATGAAAAAAATTTTGATTTTTTATGCTTCTTATGGTGGTCGGTCACTTATCTGCTGCTCGCTCTATTAAAGAGTATCTTGAAAATAATTATCATGATGTTGAAATCCGCTTGGTAGATTGTGTAAAATATGTTAATAAAACATTAGATAAATTAACAACAACTGCTTATAATGAAATGGCAAAAAAAATGCCATGGGCATGGGGAAAAATTTATTCAAATTCGCAAAAAGGCGTTTTTGCCAAAATTAGTAATTCTTCTAATAGAATGATGGCTTTAAAGCTAAATAAGCTACTTCAAGAATTTAGCCCAGATGTTGTTGTTTCTACTCATCCTTTTGGCTCTCAAATGTGTACTGTTTTAAAACAGAAAGGGAAAATTCATGCAGCCATTGCAACGGTTATGACAGATTATGCTCCACATGACCAATGGCTTGTTAATTCTAATTTTATTGATTATTTTTTTGTTGCTCATGATGGTATGAAGCAGGCTCTTGTTGAAAAGGGAATTGCTAGTAATAAGATTTTTTCTACTGGTATTCCTTTATCAAATCGATTTTTGAAAAGCTATCCGAAAAAACAAATTTTGGAAGAGTTGGGATTGGTTGAAAATAAAAAAACGGTTTTATTTTTCGCTGGTCGGTGAATTCGGGCTTGGAAAGTCTAAGACTTATGAAATGCTTCGTACTTTTGCAAAAGAACTTGATAATATTCAAGTGGTTGCTATTTCTGGAAGAAATGCAAAAATGAAACGTAGTTTTGAATATTTAGTAGAACAAGAACATAAAGAAGATTGTATTAAGGTATTGGATTATACTACGAAAGTTCCAGAACTTATGAGTATTTCTGATTTAGTTGTTACAAAACCTGGCGGATTAACCACCTCCGAAAGTTTAGCTTCTGGTTTGCCTATTATTGTGATTAATCCTATTCCTGGGCAAGAAGAAGAAAATGCTGCTTTTTTAGAAGATAAAGGTGTAGCAATTTGGATAAAGAAACAGGAGTCCTCTAAGCAGATATTACAAAATTTGTTTTCTTCTCCTGAACAAATGCAAAAAATGAAGGTAAATGCAAGATTGCTTGCTAAAAAGAATTCTTGTAAAGATATTTGTGAAATTTTATTACATAATTCTTTTTAAAGAATATCCTTTTTATCCCTTTATTGTCAAATTTATTGTTCCCTGTAACCAAATAAATCTCACTTCATATATTAAAGTATATGAGGTGAGATTTGTTGAGGGATTTTTTATTGGGGCTATCTGGTTGTGAATGGATTGCTCTTGCTAGTATGTTTGCTATTATGCTTAGTCAAGGACTTTCTTCTGATGAAATTGCTACTCTTGCTAGTTTTTTCTCTAGTGTAGGTGATAATTTAGGAATCATTGCCACTACTAGTAACTATTCTGACTGTCAATCTGATGTTTAGTCTATAGTTCTCTTCTTCCTTCTAATGCTTTGGTTAGTGTGATTTCATCGGTATATTCTAAGTCGCCTCCTACTGGAATTCCATGTGCTATTCTTGTTACTTTTATTCCTAGTGGCTTTACTAGCTTTGAAATATATATAGCAGTTGCCTCTCCTTCTACTCTTGGATTGGTTGCTAAAATAATTTCTTTTACTACTTCTGGATTAAGTCGGCTAAGTAATTCTTTTAGTTTAATATCGTCTGGTCCTACTCCATTCATTGGTGAAATAGAACCATGTAGAACATGGTATACTCCTTTAAATTCATGTGTTTTTTCCATGGCAATAATATCTTTTACATCTTCTACCACACAAATAATACTTTCCTCTCTTTTGGGATTTCCACAAATAGGACATGGATCTGTATCTGATATGTTGTAGCATTTTGAACAGTATTTCAAATTTTGTTTTGCTGTTATGATTGAATTAAGAAACTCTTGTACTTCTTTTTCCTCTGCATTTAACATATGAAAGGCTAATCTTACTGCTGTTTTATGTCCAATACTTGGTAATTTTTCAAAACTTTCTACTAATTTTTCAATCGATGGTGAATAGTATGACATCGTTTCTCTCCTTTTTTAAGGGCCGATTCTTTAAAATCGCCCCTTTGGTTTTGGTTACATTAGTCCTGGTATATTATATTTTCCCATGGATGCTTGAGTTGCTGTATCTACTTTTTTTAATGCTTCATTTACACAGGTTAAAATTAAATCTTGTAACATTTCTATATCATCTGGGTCAACTGCATCTTTTGCAATAGTAATTTCTTTTATTTGTTTATCTCCTGTTACTTTTACGTAAACTGCACCTCCGCCTACTGTTGCATCAAATTCTTTTTGGCTTAATTCTTCTTGCGATTTTTCAATATCTTGTTGCATTTTTTTTGCCTCTTTCATAAGGTTGTTTAAATTCATTCCTCCAAATCCTCCCATTGCTGGGAAACCTCCTCTTTTTGCCATATTTTTCTCCTTCCTTTCTTTTATTTTTGGCTTTATGCTTTTTATGTCTTTTTATTCTTCAATAATATTGATTGGTACATCAAGTTGCTTTACCATATTTTCTATGTTATTTTCTTCTTTTGGTATATAATCTACAGCGTCTATATATTTTATTCTCATTTCTTTTCCACATTCCATCGATACTAATTTTACAATTTCTTGCATATTTTCTGGTTTTTGCAATAAATCTCTACCAAATTTTGTTAATCCATTTGGGAAAATTACTTCTATTGTTAAGTCATCTTTTTGTTTTGCTTTGGTGTTTACTAGATTGGAATATAATATCATTTTTCCAGAATTTTTTAGTTGCTCTACTACCTTTGCCCAATATTGCTCTGATGTAAGGTTTGCTATATTAGCTTTTGTTGGTACTTTTTTTGTTTCTTGTTTTTGTGGAGTTGTTTCTTTTTGCAGTATTTCATTTTTATTTGTTATCCATTTTCCACTTTTCATTTCGTTTTCTAATTGTTGAAGCTTATTTTTTAATTCTTCTATTCCATCATAATTCACCTTTGTGGATAATTTGATAATTCCTGCTTGTAACATAATCTCTTTTTGTGTTGACCATTTTATTCTATTTTCAATTTCAGATAATTCATATATTAATTGTATTAATCTTTCTTTTGAAATCGTTTCTGAAATTTTTGCAATTTGTGATAATTCTTCTTTATTATATAGTCCTAAATTCTGGCTTGTTTTATATACTAATATGTCTTTTATGTATTTAATGATTTCCCATAGTAAGTTGGTTAAATCTTTTCCATCTGCTAAAATTTCTTCTAATGTTTTTAATGCTTCTTGTGGTTGATATTCTAGAATGTTTTCTACAATTTTATTAACAAATGTTATATTGGGAATCCCTACTAGTTCTTTTACCATATTTGCATCAATTTTTTCATCTTCTTGTTGACTACATCTTTCTAAAATACTTAGTGCATCTCTTGCTGCTCCTTCTGCTAAAACTGCAATTATGTTTAATGCCTCTTTTGTAATATTGATTTGGCTTTTTTCGCATACTATTGTAAGCCTTTTTACAAGGTCTGCATCAGATAGCCTTTTAAAATCAAATCTTTGACATCTTGAAAGAATGGTCGCAGGCAATTTTTGTGGTTCTGTTGTTGCTAAAATGAATTTAACATGAGCTGGTGGTTCTTCTAATGTTTTTAATAGTGCATTAAATGCTCCTGTTGATAACATATGTACTTCATCAATAATGTAAACACGGTATTTGGCAAGTGTTGGTAAAAAATTCACTTCATCACGAATAGCACGAATGTCCTCTACACTATTGTTAGATGCTGCATCCATTTCTACTACATCTGTTAGTGAACCTTCTAACATAGCTTTACATATTTTGCATTCATTACAAGGCTCTCCGTCTTTTGGATTAAGACAGTTAACTGCTCTTGCTAATATTTTAGCTGCTGATGTTTTTCCCGTTCCTCGTCCACCATTAAATAGATAAGCATGACCAAGCCTTCCTGCCATAATCTGATTTTTTAATGTTTTTGTGATATGGTCTTGTCCAACCATTTCTGAAAATGTTTGTGGTCGATATTTTCGATACAGTGCAGTATATTCCATTTTGTTTTTCACCTCTTTTAAAAAATCTTATACCTGTATGGAAAACAACCTCCACATAATCTACTACTTATTGCTGCTTCGTTTCCGACCTGACAAGGTTCATAGCTTTTTATCAAAAGTTGTTCTCCATACAAGTATAAGAAAATTTTATTTCTTTTGTCATTATATAATGAAAATTTAATTTTAGCAAGAGAATTATTATTTTTTATATTCTTTCCTTTGTAGGTTTGTCAAACATATGTCACACATTTTTAAATTTAGCTTTAATATCCATATTGTTGTAAGCAATTTTTCTCGACTTTTATATTTTTTTGGGAATTTGTTAAGAATAAATTTTCCTAATGCTTTTATTATTAGTGAAATCCTTCTTAATTTTTTCTATGGTTCCTTCTACTCTTCTATTTTTCTTTGCTATATATGGGGTTATTTCTAAACTCTTAATGCATTTATTTCTCCTTCATAGTCTTCTATTATTGGCTACTTCATTATTTTATTTATTTGTTCAGTTATTTCTTCATTATAAACATATTGCCCATCTATTTTTTCATATACTTCTTTGGATCCATATCTATCCCTTCATTCATAATATTTTTTAATGCATTTTTTAATTCTTCTATAAATGTATTTATTAAATCATTTTTTCTATTATTGAATAAATTTAAGTCCAACTCAGCACCTCCTAATCTGCTAACTTGCTTTCTTCTGTTTCATAATCAATAACAATTCCATCTTGTATATTATATACATATACATTAAAATGTAGTTTTCCACTATCTTCAATAGAATAAGCTTCTATATTTACTCCATTTACAAGTTTATTATTACCTTCAAAGTATGGCGTAACTCTGTATAATACATGATTTGATTGATTTTGAAAAAAATCATGAGTTTATTCGATACATTATACCAAAAGGCACTTCTATGGATAACCTTACTCAATACGATATTGACTTAATGATAAATCATATTAATAGCTTAACTAGACCTAGTTTAAACAATTCTACTCCTTATGATTTAGCACAAATACTATTAGATAAAGAGGTTTTTAAAAAGTTGAATCTCAAAAAGGTTCCCGCCAATGAGATTCAACTTAAGCCTAACTTACTAAAGAAAAATTAATCTAAACTAAATTTTACATATACCCAAGTAAAGTTTTAACTTAAAATTATACCTAAACACGAGTGGAATTTATTTTAAAAAATTCAAC
>CATLGL010000005.1 GCA_949935895.1 uncultured Clostridia bacterium | reverse complement strand
ATTCATCATATTCATAAATCTGTAAAATCATTTTGATAAATATCTAGTCTAGTAGGGTATTTCTTTATTGGATTAGGATTTATTTTTCTTATATTATTTGTATGGGTATAGTATTGATATTAATAAAAGGTAAGGGGAAAATGATAATGGAAACAAAAATTATCGATAATATAGCAATAGTAAAAAGTAATCAGATTATAATAAAAGATGTGGATTCGGCCATAGATTTTATTATGACTATCAGATATCAAACCAACTGTGATAAAATAGTTTTGAATAAAGAGGCAATAGTAGAAGAGTTTTTCATATTAAGTAAGAACTTGTTAGGAGAAATTTTGCAAAAATTTATAAATTATCAAATAAAATTTGCTGTCTATGGAGATTATTCAAAATACACAAGTAAACCTTTACGAGATTTTATATATGAAAGCAACAAAGGAAAAGATATATTTTTTGTAGAAAATGAAGAAGAAGCAATAAAAATGTTGAATAAGTAAATATATATTTATAGAATAGGTAGGGAACAGATAGTAATAAAATCTAACAGATATATGTAATATTATAAAACTAAGAAAAAAATTTATAGTTTAATTTTATGACAGAGATTAAATCTCTGTCATTTTTTTGCAAAATAACAAATATTTATTAAAAAAGCATAGCCTGCTAAGAGGGCTATACTTTTTTAATAATTTTATTCTTCCCAATTATGGTATACATTCATTACATCATCTAAATCATCTAACATATCCATCAAGCGTTGCATTCTTTCAGCACCTTTTTCATCTAAGGTCATATAAGTACTTGGGACTTGACTTACTTCTGCTTCTACAAACTCCAGACCTTCTTTTTCTAAGGCTTCACGAACTGCTGAAAAATCTCCTGCTGAAGTTGTAATCTCATAACATTCTTCTTCTACGCTAAAATCGTCTGCACCAGCATCTAGTGCTAGCAGCATTAAATCATCTTCTGCTTGATTTGTTGTTTCTTTATCGATTACAATAATACCTTTTCTTTCAAATAAGTATGAAACACAACCTGTTGTTCCTAAATTTCCTCCACATTTATCAAATGCATGTCGTACATCAGCAGCAGTTCTATTTCTGTTATCGGTGCTTGCTTCTACAATAACAGCAACACCGTTTGGTCCATATCCTTCATATGTTACTTCTTCATAATTTTCACTATTTCCTGCTCCAGTTGCTTTTTTAATAGCGTTATTGATAGTATCATTTGGCATATTAGCAGCTTTACATTTTGCAATAATATCTTTTAATTTTGAATTACCAGCAGGATCTGGACCTCCTTGTTTTACTGCTACTAATAATTCTCTTCCTAATTTAGTAAATATTTTTCCTCTTGCTGCATCTGCTTTTCCTTTTTTTGCTTGAATATTATGCCATTTACTATGTCCCGACATGGCTCTCTCCTCCTTTAAAAATTTGTGAAGTAATGGTTAAATTCTTCACTTTTTACTAAACTATTGTATCATACTTTTAGTGGTTTGTGTAGTGCTTTTTCAAGAAAAGTATATTTGTTTGTTAATATTCAGACTCAATTTAAAGTAGATTTCAAAAAACTTGATTAGGTTTAGTATTTGATTTTAGAGAATTATTCAAAACATTAACAAGTGTTTTTAGTTCTAAAATAAAAATAATAGCATATATATTAATATATTATTGTTTTTATTTTAGTAAAAAGCAAAATGTAAAAGCAAGAAACTATTGCTTTTTTAGAAAGGACAAACCAAGATATGTCAAATATACGAGAAATTGTAGGATATTTTTCTAAAAGAATCCAAAAAGAATTAGATATGGCACTTTCAAAAGCAACTTCTCAAGAAGGAATGATATTATTAGAAGAAATACGTATTCGTACAGGAAAGCCAATTATATTAAAATATACCAATCAAGAGCAAGTTTTAGAAAATGTACTTCCTTTACAAGAAGAAATTTTAGAAACATTACAAGCTATTTGCAATAATTCAATCTATTCTTATCAGAACCAAATTTGTAATGGATTTGTTACATTAAAAGGAGGGCATCGTGTTGGTATTACAGGAAGTGTAGTTTTAGTTGATGGAAAAGTTACTAATATAAATTATGTTTCTAGCCTTAATTTCAGAATAGCAAAACAAATGGTAGGAGTAAGTAACCGAATTTTAAAATATGTATTAAATATAGAAGAAAATACAGTATATAACACTCTTATTATTTCGCCACCAGGAGCACGGGAAAACTACCTTACTTCGAGACTTGATTCGAAAAATTAGTACAGGAATGGAGCAAATTCGTTTTAAAGGAATAACCGTGGGATTAGTTGATGAAAGAGGAGAAATTGCAGCAAGTTATAAAGGGGCTCCACAAAATGAAGTAGGAACAAGGACAGATGTATTAGATAATATTCCAAAATCAATTGGAATGCAAATGATGATTCGCTCTATGGCACCAGATGTGATTGTTGCAGATGAAATTGGAAAAGAAGAAGATGTAAGAGCAATTCATTATGCAGTATGTTCTGGAATTAAGGGGATTTTTACTTTACACGGAAAAACAATGGAGGACATTATGTTAAATCCATGTATCGGAAAATTGATTAACTTACATATTTTTGAAAGATTGATTTTTTTAGATGAAAAAGTAAAGGGTGAAATTAAAAAAGTTTATGTACTGGGAGGTATGCAAGAGGAATATATTTTAGCATAATTATAGTTCTAAAATAAGGACAAGTTGCATATATTTTATATAGAGTGGGTGAAATATGGATGATAATGATAAAAAGCATTCTATTATTAACTGTTTTTGCAGGATGTACATATATAGGAAGAATAATCTCTGGTCAGTATAAAAAAAGAGTAGAAGAACTAAAGGAGATGAAAAAGAGTCTTTTAGGATTAGAAACAAAAATGAAATATACATATGAAATATTACCTGAAATTTTTATAGAAATTGCCAAAGGTCTAAAACCTTGTATTAGTAACATATTTAAAACAGCAGCATGTCAAATGCAAAATAAGATAGCTAAAGAGGCATGGGAGAATGCTATAGAAACAAGTAAAACAAACATGACCAAGGAAGATTTAGAAATTTTAAAAGGATTTGGAAAATTACTTGGAAAAACAGATATGGAGGGACAAGTTAGTCAAATTGAATTAACAAATGGATTTTTAGAAACTCAAATTGAAAAAGCGGAAAAAGAATTATCTAAAAATGAGAAATTATATAAAGCATTAGGGAGTATTGGACGGACTTGCACTTGTAATTTTATTGATTTAGAGGAGGAATTTATGGATATCAATTTACTTTTTAAAATAGCAGCAATTGGAATTTTAGTTGCTGTATTACATCAAGTGTTAGTAAGAGCAGGAAGGGAAGATCAAGCAATGATGACCACACTTGCAGGGCTAGTAATTGTACTCACTATGGTGATAAAAGAAATTAGTAGTTTATTTGATACAGTTCGAACAATTTTTAATTTATAAGGGGATAAGTATGGATATTATAAAAATCATAGGAATTGCATTTTTAGCAGTTATCATTATTTTGATTTTAAAACAATATCGACCTGAATTTGCTATGTATGTAAGTATTATTGCAGGGGCACTAATCTTATTTATGAGCATCGGAAAGTTAGAAGGTGTTATTAGTTTATTAAGCACTATTTCAAATTCAACAAAAGTAAATGGACAATTTTTAGGAATACTACTTAAAATTACAGGAATTGCATTTTTGACAGAATTCGCTGTTAGTATATGTAAAGATTCTGGAGAAACAGCAATTGCAAGTAAAGTAGATTTAGGAGGAAAAATCATTATAATTGCTATTTCTATACCAATTATTTCCACTTTATTAGAAACCGTAATGAAAATATTACCATAAAACAATATATAAAGAAAGGAACAGCATTTCATGAAAAAACAAAAGAAAAAGATAATGAAAATGATTATTTTATGGGTGGCATTCTTTATGATGACAATTCCATGTTATGCTACACAAGAAGAAATTTTACAAACACAATCTGATATGTTAAATATTAAAGGATTTGTACAACAGGCAAATCAATATACAAAAGAAGCATTTGAGGGAATTGATGTAGAGACTTTGTTAAATGATGCAATTAAAGGAAAAATTGATAATGGAAATATTATTACTAAAATACTAAATCTATTTGGCAAGGAAATAAAAGATACAATAATGATTGTTCGGGAGTATTCTTATAATAATTGTCATACATAGCATTTTTAAAGCAATTAGTGATGGACTCGAAAATAAGAGTATTTCACAAATTACATACTATGTCCAATATATATTGATTGTGACTCTTATTATGAGTAATTTTGCTGATATTATTGCTTTAGCAAAAACAACAATTCAAAATTTAGTGGGATTTAGTTATAGTTTACTTCCAATTTTACTAACACTAATGATGACAACAGGAAATATTGTTTCTGCAGGTGCTGTTCAACCAATTATCTTATTTTTAATTACTTTTATTGGAAATATAATAACTGGTTTATTATTACCTCTTATTTTAATAGGCACAGCATTAAGTATTATTTCAAAAGTATCTGATAAAGTGCAAATTGATAAGCTATCAAAATATTTTAAAAGTAGTGTGGTATGGATATTAGGCGTTTGCCTTACCATATTTGTAGGGGTATTGTCACTAGAAGGAACATTAACAAGTAGTGTAGATGGTGTTACAGCAAAAACAGCGAAAGCAGCAGTATCAAATTTCATTCCTGTGGTTGGAAAGATATTAGGAGATGCAGTTGACACAGTGATTGGTTGTAGCAATATTTTAAAAAATGCAGTAGGAATTGTAGGTGTTATTGTAGTAATAGGAATTTGCGTTCTTCCTATCATTAAACTTACGATATTGACAGCTACCTACTATATTGCAGGAGCATTGTGTCAGCCAATTGCAGACGATAAAATTGTTTCTTTATTATCTGGAATGGGAGATACTTTTAAAGTATTACTTGCTATGTTAATTTCTGTTTCAGTGATGTTAGTAATTGGTATTACATTAGTTGTCAAAATATCTAATAGTGGATTGATGTATCGATAGGATGTGAAGAAATGATAGAAAATCTGAGTTTATGGGCAGAACAAATTATTGTTGCTGTTATTATTGCTACAATAATAGAAATGATTTTACCAAATGGGAATAATAAAAAATATATAAAAGCAGTGATTGGTGTATATGTTTTATTTACAATTATTTCTCCAATTTTTCGGTAAAAAAGATATAAATTTAAAGAAATTCGATTATGAACATTATTTTCAAAATACACAAACTTATCAAGCAATGTCAGATAGCTTGATTTCATATAATGACGAATCAATGGAGGAGATTTATCAAACAAATTTAAAACAAGATATGAAACAAAAATTAAAACAAAAAGGATATTTAGCAAAAAGCATAATAATTGACTTAGAATTAAAACAAGGAGATAACTATGGAAGGATAAATAAAATAGATTTAAAGCTTTCAAAGATAAAAGAAGATACTAAACAAGAAGAAACAAAGAGTATCAATATTGATGCAATTGAAGATATTAGTATTGGAAATACAATTTAAAATGAACAAAAACAACAACAGGAAGGCATATTAGCAATTAGTTCTAGTGAACAAAAGAAAATAAAAGAGTATTTATCAGAAGTATATGACGTAAAAACAAAACACATCCAAATTAACGAAAATACATAAGAGAAAGGAGGAGAGAGTTATGTTAAAGGAAAAATTAAAAACTCTAATGGTAAAGGAGGAGCAAAAGGATAACAAAAAAAAGATTGAAAATATGGTTGTACTTATTGTTGTAGTAATTATTACAATTATTGCCATAAATACTATATGGAATGGAGAAAAGAAAGAAACAAAAATACAACAAGAACCTAGTACACAAACAAAGCAATTAGCAGTAGAACAAAATGTACAAGAAGCAGAAAAAGAAGAAGATATTCAAAAAAAGTTAGAAAATATTTTATCAAATATAGCAGGAGTGGGAAAAGTAAAGGTACTAATTAGTTATTCAGAAAGTAGTCAAGTTGTTGCTATGTACAATGAAAACAGTAAAAATAGTCAAATAGAGGAAAAGGACTCTGGTGGAGGAACTAGGTTGACAACACAAGAAGATATACAAAAAGATATTATCTATAAAGAAGAAGCTGGAGAAAAAGTACCAATTACTCAGAAAATTGTAAGCCCTAAAATTGAAGGTGCAATTGTAACAGCAGAAGGTGCAGGAAGTGCAGATGTAAAAAACAACATTGTTCTTGCAGTAGAAGCAGTGACTCGGGCTTAGTAGTCATAAAATACAAGTATTTGAAATGAGAAAGGATTAAGAAGATATGAATATTAAAAATGTATTAAAAAAGAATCAGTTAGCAATTTTGGTAATTGCGCTAATGTTAGTAACAGCAGGATATTTGAACTATACTTCTAAAGAGGAGGCATTACAAACAATAAGTAATACTACAGAAAATGGTGAGCAATATGCAGCTATACGGAGATGCTACATTAGTAAATAGTGGAGAACTATTAGAAGAAAAAGATAAGCAAAATATTTTAAATACAATAGAAAATGCACAAGAAACTACCAATACAATTCAAAATACAACAAGTGAAGTATCTAGTGTTCAAACAAATGTCAGTACAGATGATTATTATGCCTCTTCTAAACTAGAAAGAGACAAAATGTATTCTCAGATGTTAGAGACATATCAAAAAATACTAGAAAGTACTACTATTTCACAAGAACAAAAAGCCATTTCAGAGCAAGAAATTAGTAAAATCAATCAAACTAAAAATGCTATTATGATTGCAGAAAATTTAATTTCTACTAAAGGCTTTAACAATAGTGTAATTTTTGTAAATGATAATAGTGTAAATGTAGTTGTAAAAGCAGAAAATTTAGGAACAGAACAAATTGCACAAATTCAAAATATAGTTTCAAGAGAATTAAAAGTGGAATTGGAGAATATACATATTAGCCATAAATAGAAAATAAAACCGCAAATTTATTGCGGTTTTATTTTATGAGAATTAGAAAAATTCTTACTAATTTAAATAATTGCATATATAACAATACAGTGATATAATAAGAAAAAACTAATGGAGTTTATATGAAAAAAGAAATGAAAATAGCATTTTTAATTGTTGCTATTGCAATGATAGTATTCTTAAGTGTATTTGGAGGTTATCAGATAGTGCAAAAATGTAAAACAATTTATACAGCGAGTGATTTTAATATTGAAATAGTACATAGTAAAAAAGACTATAATCAAAATGGAATAGATGATTATACCGATATTTTGTTGGGTGCAAGAAAAGATGCAAAAAATCATCCTATTTACAAAAGCGAATATTATAAAGGAGGATATCCACCAGAAAACGAAGGAGTTTGCACAGATGTTATATGGCGTGCCTTTCAAAATGCAGGATATGATTTAAAAGAAATGATAGATACAGATATTAAAGAACACATAAAAGATTATCCAGCAGTAAATGGAAAGCCAGATTCTAATATTGATTTTAGAAGAGTTCGAAATTTAACAATATACTTTAAGAAAATATCGTATACTTTAACAAATGACCCAAAACAGATTAGTCAATGGCAACCAGGTGATATTGTTGTTTTTGGTAATTCTCATATTGGTATCATATCAGATAAGAGAAATAAACAAGGGATTACGTATTTAATTCACAATGCAGGTCAACCATTGCGAGAAGAAGATACATTAGAACTATGGAATAGTCATACACCAATTACTGCACATTATCGTTTAAAAGATGAATAAGTTATTATTTAAACGGTAATAATGAAGCAAGCAAAAAAGGGAGGGCAATTATTGTTTCCTTTTTCCTTTTTGATATAATAAAGAACAAAAATAAGGAGAAAAGATGGTAGCTGAAGTTATAATCAATAGCACAGTAAAAAATTTAAATAAAACATTTGATTATCATGTACCTGCAGAAATTGCAGGTATAATTAAGATAGGAGACCGTGTATTATTACCATTTGGGAATTTAAAAACTTTGGAGGAAGGCTTTGTAATAGGGTTAAAGGAAAAATCAGACTACAAAGTAAAAGATATTATAAGTATTCAAGAAGGATTTTCACTTACAAAAACGAATATTGAACTTGCTAAATGGATAGCAAAACGATATTTTTGCAATATTTCGGATGCAATTAAAATGATGCTTCCACCAGGAACTTCTACAAAAGTAATTGCCAATCGTGCTAAGGAGAAAAATTTAAACTTTGTTTACTTAAAAAAGTCTTTAGAAGAGATTGAACAAGCGATTGAAACAAAAAAAATTAAGTCAGATAAACAAATTCGAGTATTACGTTTTCTAGAAGAAAATGATGGTGTTTTAACAACAGATTTAGAGATATTTTGTGATGTTTCAAAAGCTATTGTTAATACACTAGAAAAAAATGGATATCTTGAAATAATTGAAAAACAAGTACAAAGAAATCCATTTCTACATAAAGTAGTAAAACAAGATAGCAAATTACTTTTAACAAAAGAGCAACAATATGCCTATAATAAAATTAAGAATTCTATCGACCAACAAACGTTTGAGGAATTTCTAATTTATGGAGTGACAGGCTCTCGGAAAAACGGAAATTTATTTACAACTAATAGAACAGGTAATTAAAAACCATCAATCAGCTATTATGTTAGTGCCAGAAATTTCATTAACACCACAAATGGTAGAGCGTTTTATTGCAAGATTTGGACAAGAAAAAATAGCTGTTTTACATAGTAAATTATCAGTAGGAGAACGATATGATGAATGGCAAAGAATTAAAAGACAGGAGGCGAATATCATTATTGGTGCACGTTCTGCTATTTTTGCTCCTGTTTCTGACTTGGGACTTATTATTATTGATGAAGAGCATGATGCTTCTTATAAATCAGAAATGACACCAAGATATCATGCAAAAGAGGTAGCAAGAAAAATTGCAAAAGATTTAAATATTCCATTTGTTTTAGGAAGTGCTACTCCTGATTTATCAAGCTTTTATAAAGCACAAAATAAAGAAATAACACAACTAACTTTAACCAAAAGAGCAAATCAATCTTATTTACCAAAAGTAGAAATTATTGATTTAAGAGAAGAATTAGTAAATGGGAATAAAACAATGTTAAGTAGAGCATTATATGAAAAACTTCAAGATAATTTAAGACAGAAACATCAAACCATACTATTCTTAAATAGACGAGGATTTTCTACATTTATTATGTGTCGTGATTGTGGATATACAGTAAAATGCAAAAATTGTAACATTACATTAACCTATCACTTAAAAGAAAATAAGTTAAAATGCCATTATTGTGGTTATGAACAAGATAATGTAATAATTTGTCCAGAATGTCGGAGGTTCAAAAATAAAATATTTTGGAACAGGAACGCAAAAACTAGAAACACAAATTCAGCAACTATTTCCTAATGCAACTACAATACGAATGGATGTAGATACAGTTTCAAAAAAGAATTCACACGAAGATATTTTAAATCGTTTTAAACAAGAAAATATTGATATTTTAATTGGAACACAAATGGTAGTAAAAGGACATCATTTTCCAAATGTAACTTTAGTAGGAGTTATAGCAGCAGATAGTAGTTTAAATATAGACGATTATCGAGCAAATGAGAGAACTTTTCAAATTTTAACACAAGTAGCAGGAAGAGCAGGAAGAGAAAATTTACCAGGAAATGTTATTATACAAACATATAATCCAGACCAATTTAGTATTGAATGTGCTAAAAAACAAAATTATAACGAGTTCTATAACATCGAAATAAATTTACGAAAACAATTGAAATATCCACCATTTTGCGATATAATTGTAATTGGTATGAGTGGAGAAAAGGAGGAAGAGGTAAAAAAAATATCTCAAAACTTATACAAAAACATAACCTGCAAAATAAAAGAAAAAGATATGGACTTAACAGTATATTCACCACGACCAGCACCAATTGATAAAATAAAGAATAAATATCGTTTTCGTATTATTTTAAAAGGAAAATTTAATGATACTACAAATGAATGTATTGAGCAAAGTTTACAAAATGTATACTTAACAAATAGTAAAGTAAGAATTGTAGTAGATGTTAATCCAACTAGTATGATGTAGTAAAAGGGGGAAAAAAAGTGGCTGTTCGAACAATAAGAGAAGAAAGAGACGAAATTTTAAAAAAAATATCAAGACCAATTGAAACAATTGATGAAAAAATTCAAATACTAATTGATGATATGATAGAAACCATGCACAAATTTAATGGTGTTGGACTTGCAGCAGTACAAGTAGGAGTATTGAAACGAGTTGTTGTTATTCATATTGATTATGAGAAAGAAAAACCGCTTATTTTAATCAATCCAGAAATAAAAAAGCAAAAAGGAGAACAAATAGTAGATGAAGGATGTTTAAGCTTTCCGAATAAATTTGCAAAAGTGGTAAGACCAGAAGAAGTAACAGTAGAAGCTATGAATAGAGAAGGAAAGCTAATTAAAGTAACAGGAAAGGGACTGCTTGCACAAGCTATTTCACACGAAATAGATCATTTAAATGGTGAAGTTTTTGTAGAGAAAATGTTACCAGGAACATTAGAGTATTCTACACCAGAACAATAAAGAACACTTAATATAATTAGTAGTAAGGAGAAAAATAATGCTAAATATTATATTTATGGGGACTCCAGATTTTGCGAGGACTTCTTTAGAGGCAATTTATCAAGCAGGGCATAGAATTCTCGCAGTTGTAACAAATCCAGACAAACCAAAAGGTAGAGGTATGAAAATGGTTACAAGCCCTGTCAAAGAGTTTGCTATTACTCATAATTTGCCAGTTTATCAACCAGATACAGTTAAGAATAATATAGAATTGATAGAAGCAATGAAGAAATTACAACCAGATATAATTTGTGTTGTAGCATATGGAAAAATTTTACCAAAACAGATATTAGAGCTTCCAACATATGGTTGTATCAATGTACATGCATCTCTACTTCCAAAATATAGAGGTGCTGCGCCAATCCAATGGGCAATTCTAAATGGAGAAACACAAACAGGTGTTACAACTATGTATATGAATGAAGGAATGGATACAGGAGATATAATTTTAAAAGAAACTATAATGATTGATGAAAATCAAACAACAGGAGAATTATGGGAACAATTATCAAAAATAGGAGGAAGTCTCTTAGTAGAAACTATAAAACAAATTGAAGCAAATATTGCACCAAGGATTCCACAAGGAAACGATTATACAATGGCACCAATGTTATCAAAAGAAATGGCAAAAATTGATTGGCGGACATAAAACATCCAAAGAAATAAAAAATCTTGTAAGAGGGTTAAATCCAATTATGGGTGCATATACATTATATCATAATAAAAAAATAAAATTATGGAAAGTAGAAATAGTAAAAGATAAGTCAATAGAAAAACAAGAACAAAAACCAGGACAAATTATAGTAGCAAATGATAAGCAAGGGTTATATATTAAAACTATTGATGGAATAATAAAAGTAATAGAAATTCAAGGAGAAAATGCAAAAAGAATGAATGCACAAGACTATTTGCGAGGAAATCCTATGGTAATAAATGAAAAATTAGAATAAAGAAAAAATCTTTGCTTTTGAATCTATAAAAAGCAAAGATTTTTTAGATATAATAAACTTAATTCAGTTTAAATACTCAAAAATAAAGAAACGAACAATCTATTTTTCTTTTATCATACAAAGTATGAACGGAAAAATTTTTTAAAAGTATAGAAAAATTTTTTAAAATATGCTAAAATAAAAGATATAGATTTTATGCTACTGTAGCTCAGTTGGTAGAGCAACAGATTCGTAACCTGTAGGTCGGCAGTTCAATTCTGCCCAGTAGCTCCAATGCCCAAATTATGACGAAGCTTCAAAAACAAATTGAAACTTTGTCATTTCTCTATGAAAAATTTTGGTGTACTACATCACAACAAAATAAATTTAAAAATAAGATAAAACAAAATGGATTAATATATCAATCTAAATTGAGAAAACAATATAATCCAATAGCTTGGAGAGAAATTTAATGAATATAGAACCAATAAATATTTTTGATTTCGATGGAACATTAACTACTGAAACATGGCCAAAGTTTTGGGTATGGGTCAAAAAATTTGGATACAATGGGGAAAAAAGAAATGATAATTTAGAAAAAGCACTTGCTGAATATAGAAAAACACATATGGGTAATTTACTTGAAACTTTTTTTTCTTTTTTTCACGATTTACTTGTTAATAATAATCAAACTCTTACATATGAAGAACTTATGGAAGGTGAAAAATATATTGAATATAATTCTGGTTTAAATGATTTTATTGAAAAATCCTTTGCTAAAAATTATATAGTTTCTGGAGGATTAAGAGAATTCTTGAAGCATCTTAAAATAGCAAAATATTTTGATGGTATTTATGGTACACCTGTACAACATGATAAAAATGGTTTGATTTCTGGAATTGGTGAAATAATGACAGATGATAAAAAAATACTAGCAATTCAAGATATATTAAAAAAGAATAACAGACAAGAAAATGATTGCCGTAATGTATATTATATAGGAGATGGCTATAGCGATGCAACAGCAATGAGATTTGTTCACAATAATGGTGGAAAGGCTATTTTTGTTCATCAGTCGAGCCAAGCTGATGAGTTCTATGATTATAATAATAAAATTTATCAAACTCTAAACGCAGATGGAGTGGTTGATTTTTGTTGTGTTGCAGATTATAGAAATGGTAGCGTTCTTTCAAATATTTTGCAAAGGCAAAAGGAAAAAGCGTGCAATTAAATTTACCAGTAGAAATTTCTATAGCCTGTAGATTGGCAGAGTTTAATTCCGCTGATAGTTCTATTTTATAACAACTTACGAACTTATAAAGAGGTTTGAAAGTTGTTTTATTTTGGAGTGAAATATATGCAAGAAGAATTAGAAGAACTGATATATACAAGTAAAAGAATATAACATCAATTTAAACCATTATTTAGATATAACTAAAAATGATACGAAATATAGTCAATATAAAAATGTAATTAGAATAACGAAATAAGAAATTCAAGACTTTGTAAATAAAATCAAAAAATCTTACCAGAAAAAATTAGGATGTGGTTGTAATTAGAAATTAAAATCACTTTATGTAAAGAAAATGGTTCACAATTGCTCAATTTTATGCTATATTATATAAAGTTGATAGGAGTGAAGCTAATATGGGATTTTTTGATAAACTAAAACAAGGACTAGAAAAAACAAAAAGTTCTTTTGATGAAAAAATGAATAATGCATTTAGTGTTTTTCGTAAAGTTGATGAAGATTTACTAGAGGAGTTAGAAGAAATACTAATTACATCAGATATAGGGATGGAAACCTCTTTGAAGATGATTAACAATTTAAGACAAAAAATAAAAAAAGAGAATATAAAAGAACCAGAACAAGTAAAACAAGCATTAAGGGAAGAAATGGCCAATATTTTAAATATAGATAACACTTTAGATTTATCTGTAAAGCCAGCTGTCATATTGGTTGTTGGAGTAAATGGTGTTGGAAAAACAACTTCAATTGGAAAAATTGCAAATCGATTAAAAAAAGACGGAAAAAAAATTGTGATTGCAGCAGCAGACACTTTTCGAGCAGCGGCAGTAGAACAATTAGAAATTTGGGCAAATCGTTCAGGCTGTGAGATTGTAAAAAAAGAAGAAGCTTCAGACCCAGCCTCTGTTGTATATGAAGCAATTACTATTACAAAACAAACGAATGCAGATATTTTAATTTGTGATACAGCAGGAAGGTTACACAATAAAAAGCATTTAATGGAGGAGTTAGCCAAAATCCAGAAAGTAATTGAAAGGGAGTTACCAACTTCTTCAAAAGAAGTGTTAATTGTATTAGATGCAACAACAGGTCAAAATGCTATTTCACAGGTAAAAGCATTTAAAGAAACAGCACCATTAACAGGAATTGTTTTAACAAAATTAGATGGAACTGCAAAAGGTGGAGTTGTATTAGGAATTGTAGATGAAAATAAATTGCCAATTAAATTTATTGGTGTAGGGGAGCAAATTGATGATATGGAGTTATTTAATACAGATGATTTCGTAAAAGCTTTTATTTAGGAGGGAAAATATGCAACAAGAAAAAAGTATAGAAAGCAAAAAACAAACCAAAATAATACGAACAAGAGTTATATTAGTACTAGCAGTAGCACTTATCTTAGTTATATTTGCTTATATTTCATATAGAGGAAGCTATTTAGAAACAATCGAAATAGGAGAAAAGTTTAAACAAGTATTTCAGCAAAATTTGTTTTACCAATATGCAACAATAGGAGTAAACTTTGTTATTTTATTTAGTGCTTTATATTTCACAAACCGAGGAATCAGAAAAGGATTAAAAGCATTTTTTGAAGAAGAAAAAAAGGAAATGCCTAAATTGCCTAATAAATCAATTGCATTTATTATTTCAGCAATTATTACAATTGTTCTTTCTCACTTTATGAGTGGACAAGTACAATTATTTATGAACCGTGCTTGGTTTGGAATATATGATCCTGTTTTTAATTTTGATATAGGATTTTACATATTTGAAAAACCATTTATGGAATTAGGAATTTTCTATTTTATCGCTCTTATAATAGGACTTACGATATATGCTACTATCTATTATATTGTTATTTTTAATAAATACTTTGATGGTGTTAATGCAGAAACATTAAAAAAGAGTAAATTTTTTAAGCAAATTATTCGTAATATAAAATTACTATCTATTGGAATTGCCATGTTTATATTGGTTAATGCACAAGGAATTTTAACAGACAAGTTCTTAATTTTAAATAATGATGCTGCTGTTCGGAATTTATGGGGCAGGAATTACAGATGTCACAATTAAACTATGGGGATATCGTCTTCTTTCTATTGTTATTGTTATTTCAACTTGGAAAGCAATCGGATATTTTAAAGAAAAAAAGACAAAAAACGTGATTATATCAGTACTTACAGTACCTATTTACTTGGTATGTCTATTTGTTGTTATGGTAGGATTTAAACTGATTTACATTAATACAAATGAATTAGATAAAGAAAAACAATATATTAAAAATAATATTGATAATACAAAAGCAGCATATCATCTTCGTATAGATGAGACAGAAATTTTAAATGATGACACACAAAATTTAAAAGAAATTGAAAATAATGCAAAAGTGATAGATAATATTAGTCTTGTAACAGAAGAAGTTACATTAAAAACATTAGGTGTTACACAAACAAGTACTGGTTATTATTCATATCGAAATACCAATATTAGTCAATATGAAATCAATGGAAAAGATGAGATTGTTTATATTGCACCAAGAGAAATAATTAGTAGCGGAAATAGAACCTATAATAATAAAACATATGAATATACTCATGGATTTGGAGCAATTGTTACTTCAGCTACTTCAACAGATGAAATGGGAAATGTAAAGTATATTCAAAAAGATTTTACAGTAAAAAATCAACCAATTCATATTAGTCAACCACGAATATATTTTGGACTAGAGACCAATAATACAATTGTAACAAATAGTGATAATAAAACAGAATTTGACTATCCAACAACAACCTCACAAAATGCAGAATATTCTTACGACGGAGCTGCAGGACTTGCATTAAATTTTATTGACAGAATGATTCTTGCTTTACGACAAAAAGATATAAATTTAGCATTATCTAGCAATGTATCAAACGATAGTAAAATTTTAATTAACCGAAATATTATACAAAGAGCGAAAACAATTTTACCAAATGTTATTTATGATGAAGAACCATATATGGTAATTTCACAGGAAGGAAAATTAGTATGGGTACTAGATGCGTATACTACTACTAACAAGTATCCATATTCTCAACCAATTACCATTGAACATAATGGCACAAGACAAGAAATTAATTATATTAGAAATTCTTTAAAAGTACTAATAGATGCTTATGATGGGACTACTAAATTTTATATTACAGATACATCAGATCCGATTATTATGGCTTACAAAAATATGTATCCAAACTTATTTGAAACAGAAACTATACCAAAAGATATTTCAAGTCATTTTGTATACCCAGAATTTTTATATAACATTCAAGCAGAAATTTTGCAAATGTACCATAATGTAAGCACAGATGTATTATATAGAGGGGACGATATTTGGGAGATTGCTAAATATTCTAGAACAACACAAACCTCAACAAAAGGTATTAAACAAGAGCCATATTATACAATGCTCAAAACAATTGATTCTAATCAAATGGAATTAGGTCTTGTTACTTCATATACACTATTAGATAAACAAAGCTTGAAAGCTTATTTAGTAGGAACTTATGATGAATATGGAAATGCAAAATTACGATTGTATAAATTTCCACAAGATACTAATATATTAGGTCCTATGCAGTTAGAAACCCTATTAGGACAAGATGAAACAATTTCAAAAGAATTAGAAAGTATTAATATATCTGGTATGAGAACTATTAAAAATATGATAGCAGTGCCAATTAACAATACAGTTTTATATGTACAGCCAATTTATCAAATTTCTTTAAATGAAACAAAAAGCATACCAACATTAAAAAAAGTAGTTGTTGCATGTGGAAATAAAGTTGCTATTGATGATACATTAAAAGGAGCAATCAAAAATCTTCTTTCACAATCAGCTCTTAATATTGAGGTAGAAAATACAGATACAATAGAAGATTTAATTGAAGCTGTTATTAAAGCGAATAATAACTTACAAACATCTTCTAATAACAACGATTGGGAAATGATAGGAAAAGATATGAAAAAATTGCAAGACTTAATTAACAAATTAGAGGAATTAAAAGAAGAAGAGGATAAGAAAAAACAAATTCAAAATCAATTAACAACAAACCAAAATATTTTAACAGATGATATACAAAATAATGTATAGTTTTTCTAAAAAAAACCACCCTAATAAATAGAAATATAGGGTGGTTTATATATGTTTATGAAAAAAACGAGATTAGAAAAACTAATGAAAAGTATCGATGACTTAAATTATGCATTATTAAAAAATAGATTTATAGATTTATCTGAAATACTAGGAAATCGAAAAGAACTCATTATTCGCAATCTAATTTCTGGAATTGCAAAAGGAATTGGTATAGGAATAGGATTTACTATTTTAACAGCCATTTTAGTAATTATTTTGCAAAAAATTGTAACACTAAATATACCTGTTATAGGAGATTATATTAGTGATATTGTTGACATTGTAGAAAATAATCGAAAATGATAATTTACAAATTAACATATTAGTGCCAAACAATTTGAAAAATTACATTGCATATCAAAATAAAGAAGCTGAACTATTTATAACAGCCGATTTAGGGTGGCATTGTGCCAAAATTAAAGTAAATTGTAATAAAAAAATGCTACAATGCTATCTATTGGTGGAATCTAATAGATAGCATTATGATATTGATAAAAATCTACAAATTTGCGTTTCCTACTTCCTTTTTTTAGTGTTTTTGTATATAATAATATTATTAAAAAGATTAGGAGGAAAACAATGAATTTGCCCAATAAATTAACAATTTTTCGTATTATACTAGTTCCAGTTATGGTAATTATCCCTTTTTTTCACATACCAGGAGAATTATGGAATGTGCCTATTTCAATGTGGCTTATGAATTTAATTTTTGTGATTGCATCTATTACAGATAAATTAGACGGAACAATTGCACGCGCTAGAAACCAAGTAACAACACTAGGTAAATTTTTAGATCCAATTGCAGACAAAATTTTAGTACTTGCTGCTATGATAATACTAGTAGAAATGAATAAATTACCTGCATGGATACCAATTATTATACTTTTTAGAGAATTTATTGTATCACGGATATCGTTTGATTGCAGTAGAAAAAGGTGGAAAAGTAGTTGCAGCATCAATTTTTGGAAAATTAAAAACAGTAACACAAATGATAGCAATTATCTTAGCATTTATTGATACAAGTTATTATGGTGCTATTTTTAAGGGAGATTTAACAGGATATACATATTGGATTAACTTTTTTGTAACAATAATGATGACACTTTGTGTTATAGCAACAATTTTTTCAGGATATGATTATATAAAGAATGGAAAAGAGTTATTTAAAGAAGAAAAATAAGTTAACGAGCATAAAAGGGGATAGTAACATGGAAAAGGAGAAAGCAAAAAAACGTATTGAAGAATTAAGAAATTTAATAGAATATCATGCAAAACGATATTATGATGAAGACTCTCCAGAAATATCAGATTTTGAATATGATATGTTAATGGTTGAATTACGTAATATAGAAAAAGATTTTCCTGAATTTATTTCACAGGCTTCTTTAACTCAAAAAGTTGGACGGACATGTCAAAAAAGGGTTTCAAGAAGTAGAACATGAAGTACCGCTTCAAAGCTTACAAGATATATTTGATTTTGATGAATTAGTCGAATTTGATAAAAGAATTCAGAAAACAGAAGAGGAAATAGGAAAAAATACTCGATATGTTGTTGAAACAAAAATCGATGGATTATCTGCTAGCCTAAAGTACGAAAATGGGATATTAGTACAAGGTGCAACTAGAGGAAATGGACTAATAGGAGAAGATGTAACTCAAAATTTGAAAACAATTAAAACTATTCCACATAAATTAAAAGAGCCACTAAATATAACAGTTCGTGGAGAAGTATTTATTAGTAAAACAAATTTTGAAAAAATGAATGAGGACAGAGCATTAAATGAATTAAGCTTATTTGCAAATGCAAGAAATGCAGCAGCAGGTTCATTAAGACAGTTAGATAGTAAAATAACAGCTTCAAGACCTCTTGATATT
Organism: uncultured Clostridia bacterium; assembly: GCA_949935895.1. Classification (GTDB taxonomy): domain Bacteria; phylum Bacillota; class Clostridia; order TANB77; family CAG-508; genus RGIG8482. Next base: position 4,751 of record CATLGL010000005.1, on the reverse strand, counting down.
TATGTTTTTAATGTACAAAAAATAGAAGGAAGAGAATTTGATTCTCATTATGATGAACTACTTTTTTTAGAAGATTTAGGATTTAATGTAAATCCAGTAAAAATTTTATGTAATACAATTGAAGAGGCAATACAAGCAATTCAAAAAATAGGAGAGGATAGAGAAAAATTAACTTTTGGTATTGATGGGGCAGTTGTAAAAGTAGATAATTTAAGTTTAAGGAATGTTTTAGGAAGTACAGCAAAAGCACCAAGATGGGCTATTGCATATAAATATCCACCTGAGAAAAAGGAAACTATTTTAAAAAATATTGTTTGTCAAGTAGGAAGAACAGGAGTAATTACTCCAATGGCAATTGTAGAACCAGTTAGTGTAGCAGGGTCTACCATTTCTAAAACTACTTTGCATAATGAAGATTTTATCAAAGAAAAAGACTTGAAGCTTGGTGACACAGTTGTTATTCAAAAAGCAGGAGATGTTATTCCAGAAATTGTAGAAGTAAAAAAAGATAAAAGAACAGGAAATGAAAAAGAATTTGAAATGCCAAAAAACTGTCCTGTTTGCGGTGCTGAAGTATTACGAGAAGAAGGAGAAGCAGCACTTCGATGTACAGGGATTGAATGTCCTGCTAAACTACTTAGGAATATAATTCATTTTGTTTCTAAAGAAGGAATGGATATTGATGGATTAGGCGAAAACTTAGTAGAACAATTTATTCAAAAAGGACTAATTTCTAATATTGCAGATATCTATCTTTTAACATTTGATGATATTGCAGCTTTAAAGAAAAGTGGAACTAAATTTGCTACTAATTTGATAAATGCGATTGAAGACAGTAAACAAAGACCATTTTATAAATTACTTACTGCATTGGGAATTAGACATATTGGTACAAAAACAGCAAAAACAATTACAAAACATTTCTCTACAATTGAACAGTTAATGAAGGCTCAGATAGGAGAAATTGCAAACTTGGAAGATGTAGGACAAATTATGGCAATGAGTATCTACGAGTTTTTTAGACAACCACAAACTATTGACTTAATAAAAAAATTACAAAATGTAGGTGTCAATATGGTAGAAAAAGAAAAAAACAATGCAGATAAACGATTCGAAAATTTAACTTTTGTATTAACAGGTGCTTTAGAAAACTACACAAGAGAAGAAGCAGGGAAAATTATTGAAGATTTAGGAGGAAAAGTATCCTCTTCTGTATCAAAAAAAACAAGCTATGTTTTAGCAGGAGAAGAAGCGGGAAGCAAACTGACAAAAGCTCAAAGCTTAGGAGTGACAATTATATCAGAAGCACAATTTCAAGAAATGATACTGACATCGAAATTAGAATAATATGTGAAAGGATAAAATAAGAAAAGCGATGGAAAATAAATATACATTTGAACGATTTGATAAAGAATTAAATAATGGATTTCAAATATACTTTACCTATGTGAATAATCGATATTTAGTATTTAAAACAAGTGAAAATTGTTATACTCAAAAGTTAATATCTGTATATGATAAAAATCCACAACCACGTATGGCGATGATTACCAAAAAACGTTTAAAAGAAATGTTTCCATTTATGGAGGAAATTGAGTATAAAGCTATTATTGAATCTTAACCAAATTTTAAAGAAGGGTTAATAAAGCCTTAATAAATATATGTTATAGTAAAAATCGAAGTATAAGATGAAGAAATAAGGGGTGTTTATATGAAGAAAGAAAAGATTCAAAAAGCAAAAGAAGAACTAATTAAAATATTTTGGGTATTTCTAATTGGAAGTATTATTGGATGTATAGTAGAAACATTAGTAGGAATTATTTTTGACCATTCCTTTAAAATAAGGCAAGGACTTATTTATGGTCCATTTATTCCTGTATATGGAATTGGAGCAATTATGTATTACTTTATTGTAAGTAAAGTAAAAGATATAAAAAAGGTATTTGTATTAAGTATGTTTTTGGGAGGTACAATTGAATACTTTTGTTCTTATTTTCAAGAATTATGTTTTGGAACAGTATCATGGGATTATAGTAATATGTTTTTAAATATAGGAGGAAGAACTAGCTTACTATTTTGTTTATGTTGGGGTGTATTAGGTATATTATTTGTAAAATTTGTACTACCTCTTCTTCAAAAAATAGACATATACATTGGTAATATGCAATTTAGATACATTACAGTAATATTAGTAGGTTTTATGGTATTTAATATTGGAATTTCATGTCTTGCAGGAGTAAGGCAAAATGAAAGAGTACAAAAAATAGAAGCAAATAGTAAAATAGATGCTTTTTTAGATAAGCACTACCCAGATATTGTTATGGATAAAGTATATTCTAATAAAATGAATCGTGCAAAGGAAGTAAAAATAAATCATATATAGTGAAAAATTTAAAAGAAACATTGCTAAATATTATTTATAGCAATGTTTCTTTTATTAATTTCATTCTTGATAGTTTTTTTCAATTTCTTGTTTTTGTTCTTCAGAGATATAATTATATTTTACCATTTGGTTTAGAACAATCGATTGTCTTCTATGAGCAAGGTTTTTGTTCTTATTAGGTGAATATACACTAGGAGCATTAGGAATACCTGCAAGCAAAGAGGCCTCTTCTAGGGTTAAATCCTTTGGTTCCTTATTAAAATAACCAAGGCTTGCTTCTTTTAGTCCATAATAGCCATTCCCATAATAAATCATGTTACAATATAATTCTAAAATATCTTCTTTTGAATAATTTTTTTCTAAATCAAAAGCAACAAATAATTCAGCGATTTTTCTAGTAAAACGTTGCTCTTGTGTAAAATATAGAAGTCTTCCGAACTTGTTGAGTAATAGTACTTCCACCAGCAACAATATCTTTTTCTCTAATATTTTCTATCATAGAACGTGTTGTTGTAATAAAATCAATTCCACTGTGGGTATAAAAGCGATGGTCTTCTACAGCAATAATAGCATGTTTAAAATCATCTGGTATATCATTAAAATGAACATAGTTTTCATCTTTTTTTATTTCTTCAATACGTTCTTGTATGCTTAGTTTTGTAATGGCTTCATCATACATCTGATATCCCATGTAAACAATCGTAGAAACAACGATGATAACAATCAATAATGCAATAAGTATTATCCTTTTTACAATTTTCATTTAATCACATCCTCATATCTACATTATATCGTATTTTTCGAAAATAGCAATTAAAATTTTCTTAATTTTAATTGAATTGAATAATCTATTTTTGTATAGAGTTAAGAGTTGATGGAGATACATTGACTGTTTGAAAATTAGTATAAATAACCATTCCTGGCTTAGCGCCATTTGGCTTTTTTACATAACGGGCAAAGGTATAATCTACTGCAACGTTTGAAGAATTTTGTGCTTTACTATAAAAAGCGCAAAGAGAAGCACATTTGTTTATTACTACTTGAGAAATTTCTTCTCCATTTGTTTTTAAGATAACGTGACTTCCATGAATATCTTTTGTGTGAAACCACAAATCATTTGAATGAGCATATTTTAAAGTTAAGTAATCATTTTGTTTATTATTTTTTCCTACTAAAACAGTATATCCATCAATTTCAAATCGAAGAGGGGAGAAAACCTCTTCTTTTTTCTTGTTAGAAGGCTTTTTCTTTTTGTTTTTATTTTTATCAATGCGAAATTGGTCTTTGCCTAAAAATACTTCTGAAAATTCTGTATAAATAGCATCAATATCCGTCACAGCCTTTGCAATTTCTAATTCATAAACAATACTCTCAATATAATCAATTTCATTTTTTGTTTCTTGTTTTTGTATAGAAACAATTTCGCAAGCATTTTTTAGTTTAGAATATTTTTTAAAATATTTTTTAGCATTCATAGGAATAGATAAGCTTTTATCTAAAGGGATTACGATAGGTGCATTATTTTCGTAGTAATTGGCAAGAGTAATACTATCTAAGTTTTGACTTGTATCAAGCTGATAAAGATTAGCAGTAAGAAGTTCGCCATAAATACGATATTGTTCTTTTTTATTACATTCTGCTAACTTATCATTCATGTTATTTAAACGTTTTGTATACTTTTTAAGTTCATTTAAAATAAGCTTTAATACACTATTTCGATAAGTAATAAATTCATTTGTGATTTCTTTTTTATGGTAAAAGTCATCTAAAAAAGTGTTAATAGCAAGAAAAGAGTGAGAGATTGTATTAGTAATTGTATAATCTTCTTTATTTTGATTATACAATGCAATACAACAAACATCAGAAGATACAATTAATTCTTTTAAAGCGTAATAAATAATTTCATAATCATCTTTTGAAGTAGAGGTATTTTTAATATGATGTATTTGTAGTAAATGTTGAATAAGAAATTTACTAATTCCAGTAAACTGTGAAGATAGTAATATGTCCATAGGCAATGTTTGTAAAAAAGTAGATATTTTACTATAAAAAGTAGGGAAGCTATCGATTTCTAAAAAATCGTTTTTTGAACTAGCAGGAATAATATATGGATGTGCAGGTAGAATATCTCTTGCAGAATGGGAAGATGTGTCAAGATGCCTTAAGCTGTCAATAATAATACCAGAATGGTTTAGCAAAATAATATTACTATGTTTTCCCATTAGTTCAATAACAAGTTCTTTTGTAATAAAATCATTTAACTCATTATATCCTTCTAAAGTAATATGAATAATCCTTTCTAAACCATAGGTTTTAAAGGATTTGATTTTCATACCAATAAGGTGTTTACGAAGTAACATACAAAAAT
>CATLGL010000004.1 GCA_949935895.1 uncultured Clostridia bacterium | reverse complement strand
ATTGTTTCTAGTAGCATAAATCATCCCTGTTTGTACTGCTCCACCAATTCCTAATTGGTTTGGTAGGTTTATGACATATGCTTTGGTTTGTTTTGCTTTTTCTAGCGTGTCATCTTTTGAACCATCATTTATCACTACTACATCAATTTCTTCATTGGTAGCATATATACTTTCTACTACCTGTTTTATATTTTCTTCTTCATTATATGCTGGTACAACAGCAAGTACTTTTGATTTCATTTACTATCTCCTATTTTTGACATTTCTAATATTACTTTTTATATTGTAAAATTCCTCCATCTTCATTTTCATATATTACTTCTGCATTTTCCCATAACTTTTCTTTCCAATGTTGATAAAAATATCCTCTATTAAAGTAAAGAACATAATCTACTTTTCCTGCTCGTTCTCCTACTAATATCATTTTCCATGTTAATTTATCCTCTCCTGTATGCTTATCATCATCATTTAATCTTTTTAACATAACATAACCCCAATAGCCTTGTGCTCCATCTCCTGCTATTTCCATTGTTTTATCTTCTGGTATGTTTTCTTTTACATATTTTAATAAATCAATTTCTTTTTTGGTTAAGTCTACTGAACCCTTTAAAATTGTCTTATTTGCTCCATAAATATCTGCAATTTGAAAAATATTTTCATCTTTATCAACTAATCCTAATGTTATATTTGTTTCAAAAAATAACAAACTAATAATAATTACTATTACATATACTAAAACGTATCCAATAAAAATCCATTTATTTTTTTTGCTCGTAATTATCATTCCCTTATAAGTTAGATAAAATAAGAATAACCATAAGGCAAAATAGTTTTTGCTCAAGTAATACATTGATACTTTTTCAAATAATGCCCCAACTAATAGTAAAATAATAAATGCCATACAAAAAAGAGTCATTAGTGATACTGCCTTGTCCTCTTTCCAATTTTTATATATGGCCATAATTGAAAATGGCAATAATACTAACATATTTGAAAATAGATTTACATAGATATAGCCATGAACAGCAAGCCCTTTATTAACTAATACATTAGAATACTGTAATGCATTTGATAAATTTGTCGATTTTTTAATCCATATACCATAAATATCTGGAGCAATATGATAAATATATCCTAATAAAAAAGGAAGTAATAATGTAATTACAAGCATTCCACAAGTTTTCCATGTTAGTAATTTCTTTTGCCTTTTGTATTGTATATAGCAAAAATAAATCCATAAAGCACTATATGTATATGGAACTAGCATGTAATATGCTGTAAATAGTCCAAAGTTTAGTAAAAAGAATATAAGCAGATTTTGTTTATATGAAATTTCTTCTTTTGGGTACATGTTGACACAAGCAATAATAGCTCCTAAAATTAAAATTCCCATACTCAAATATTCAAAACCAAACAAAAAGCTATTTAATGGGTATCCCATTGTATATAATAGTGCTAATACAAAAGCAAGAAATCTCGTTATTTTATTTTTTGAAAAAGTTACAAGTGTACTATAAAACATCCATGCTGTTAAAAATAATACAAAAATTCCAAATAAAATAAAAATAATGTAATGATAAAAAGGGTCAATAACTCCATCAAAGCATTTCATCATAAGACCAGAATTAACATAGGAGGCTGTTTTTCTTGTTGCGAGATTTCCATATACTTGGTCTGGTTCATGATTTGCTAAAAGTGCATCTCCTTTTGCAAATAAATCTGATGTTAAATAATGTACAGATGGATCTCCTGTTTCATAATTGATTTGAAATGGAAAGCCAAAATTAAGATAAGAAATAATTAGTACTGCTATACCTAATATACTAATATATAATATATCGATTTTCTTTATCTCATATCTCTGAAGTTTTCTTATTTTTATCATATATCCTATCATAATCGAACTTATTGTTACATTTATTATACTTAACCCTAGCAATGTAATCGGTATTGTAAAAAAAGTTAATATGTAACAAATAAATGTATTATAGCAAAATAAGAGAACAAATGTTAATACTATATGCTTTAATAAGTCCATTTTTTTGTCATTTTTTGGTATCATTATATAACTTACAAATAATATAACTATGGATATTATATATACTATTCCCATTTTTTCATCCTATCTTTCTTTTATTTTTCATATGGTAACCCTAAATGTGTGTATGCCTCTGGCATAGCCATTCTTCCTCTTGGTGTACGAGATATAAAACCGTTTTGCATCAAATATGGCTCATATACATCTTCAATTGTTTCTACTTCTTCTCCTATGGTAGCTGCTAAAGTTTCTAATCCTACTGGTCCACCATTATATTTGGTAATAATCGTTTCTAACATTTTTCGGTCTATTTCGTCTAAACCTAATTCATCTATTTCTAATTTATTTAGAGCAATTTTAGCAATTTCTAATGTAATAAGCCCATCCCCTAGAACAGAGGCGTAATCACGAACTCTTTTTAAAATACGATTAGCAATTCTTGGTGTTCCTCTAGAACGTCTTGCTATTTCAAATGATGCTTTATCTTCTATAGTAACTCCTAAAATAGAAGAAGACCTTTTGACAATTTCATTTAATTGTTCTGGTGTATATAATTCCAAACGACTTACAATACCAAAACGGTCGCGAAGTGGTGTAGTAAGCGAACCCGCTTTAGTTGTTGCACCAATTAGCGTAAATTTTGGTAAATCTAATCGAATTGACCTAGCACTTGGTCCTTTTCCAATAATAATATCTAGTGTAAAATCTTCTAATGCTGGGTATAAAATCTCTTCTACACTTTTATTTAATCTATGTATTTCATCTATAAACAAAACATCAAATTCTGAAAGATTGGTTAATAATGCTGCTAAATCTCCTGGTTTTTCAATAGCAGGTCCTGATGTAATTTTAATGTTAGAATTCATTTCATTTGAAATAATATTAGATAGTGTTGTTTTTCCAAGTCCTGGAGGACCATATAGCAAAACATGATCAAGAGGCTCCTCTCTTTTTTTAGCAGCCTCAATATATACTTTTAAATTTTCTTTTACCTTATCTTGTCCAATATATTCTTTTAATGTTTTAGGTCTTAAACTATTTTCTAATCTTTCTTCTTCTACGTCTTCTAATTCTGGACTAATAATACTATTTTCCTCCATCGCCTTTCTCCCTTGTTCCATCTTTTTTGCTTATATTTCTATTTTTCGATTACTACTGGATATCCTATAAATAATCCTGTTTCAACAACTCCTACAATGCTTTTTAGTTTTTTCTCATATGTTTCATCTACATTATGAAACACTGCATCTAATATTATATTTCCGCATTTCTGTAACAACTGGTCCATCTTTTCCTTTGGCAAGCCTTAGTGTTACTGTTTCTACCCCCATCTTCATTAAAGCTTGTCTTACTAAATTAACTGCTTCTGGTGCTACCTCTATTGGAATTGGGAATTTATCGCAAATATGTTCTACCATTTTAGAATCATCAACTAAAATATAAGTAACAGGGCTTGCTGATATATTTAGTTTTTCTTTATACATGGCTCCTCCTCTACCTTTTACAAGCCAGTTTTGATTTGTTACTTCATCTGCTCCGTCATAAGCCCAGTTTGGTTTTTGTACCATTAGTGTAGTGGTTGGTATACCAAGGTTTTCACATAATAATTTTACTTCATAAGAAGTTGGTATTGCTGTAATATGTAATTTTTCTTCTTTCATTTTTTTGGCAATTACTTTTGTTGCAAGAAAAGAAGTAGAACCTGAACCAACTCCAATTACATCTCCATCTTTTAAACGTTTTGCCACTTTTTCTGCCACTCTTTGTTTGTCTACTAAATTACTAATTTCTCCATTCCAAAGTGATTTCTGTTTTACATTTTCTTCCCAATTCATATACTTCTCCTTTACATTTTTATGGATTTTGTTCAATAATCGTTTCTAACTGTGCATAAGTATCTGTTGATAATAGTTGTTTTGATACAACACTACCATTTTGTTTTAATATTCTATATGCTCGTGATTGATACCCTCCATGTCCTTTTTGAACTGTTTTGGTAGTACCTTTTGGTAGTGCTGGATTTGTTTTATATACTGTTTTCATTGGAATTGTTCGTAATGTTTGTGATTGTATGACTACTTCATATTCATTTTCTTCTTTACAGCCATACATGCTAACTGTAATTTTTCCACCATTTACACTTGTCACAATTTTTATTGGGTATTTTCTAGAATTTTTAAATACGAAATCTGGACCTCCCCAAGATACTGTCGCATCTGTACTAAGTGGTACATATCCTGTTGCAAAACGATGGTTAGAACGTCTTACAATTTCTAAGTTTGCTCTTAGTGCTGTATTATATAATGTAGAAGAAACTTGACAAATACCTCCTCCTATTCCATTTTCTACTCTTCCTCCTACATAGACTGCTGCTGTTTTATAGCCTGCTGCTGCTGTTCTTTGTCCTACTACTTTATTATATGAAAATGTTTCTCCTGGTAATAGCACTACTCCATTAACTTTGTTAGTAGCAAGTCTAATATTAGTAGTACGATTTGAATTGCTAGTTGAAAATGTAGTTGAATATGTTGCTAATAAGTTAGGAAATGCTTCTGTCCCAATATGATTAGTGGTTACTTTTGGTACAGTTATGTTTAATGGTATAGTAACAGTTGTTTCTGTTGTAGTATCTAATAAATTTTGTGCCTCTTCCATACTTATTCCAAAATCCACACCATTAACATGTGGATAAATGGTAAATGGATTTTTCGTATAATAGGCATCTTTTGGTTCTTTATAAATTTCATTTCGAATCTTCATTAAGTCAATTTTTTCTGGTAATTGTTCTATTGTTGGAATTTCAATGGTTGTTTTAGCCTCTTCTATGGTGCTAAAGGTATCTAAAATTTGTTTTTTTAAAACTTCTTTTTGAATTCCTGTTCCTTTTTGTCCTTTATCAATAATTAGTTTTTTTCCATCTATGGAATAACTACTTTGTTTTAAAATGTTTGGTAAATTTCCTTCAGTTGATATAATAAAATTCGTTAATAATTCTTCATTATAAGAATTGGTTGGTGTAATTTCTACTTTTGAAAAATGCGTATGTAAAATAGTATAATTATCTTTTAGAATATTTCCTGTTCTTCCAATAGCATAGGCTGATTCTATTGCTTGTTGTACATCATATTTCATTTCAATTTGTTCTGGTGTAAGAGATGTTTCAAATTCTCCACAAGTTAATGTAATATTCTTTTTTAAGTTTTCCGAAAATACTTCATTTAGTTTCGTGGTTGCTTCTTCTTGTGTTAATCCACTAATATCTATTCCTTTAACACAAATCCCTTCTACAATTTTATTACTTGCTTTGTTTAGTAAAGCAAATATGGTTGAAAAAACCATAACTGCAACTAATAATAGAATAGATATAATAGTAATAATGATGGTTGCTTTTTTAGATTTTTTGGTTGGTATATCTTCTTTTGGTAATTCCTCCTCCGTTTCTATTGTTTGTAACTCCTCTTTTGTTTCCTCTTGCTGCTTGTTTTTTATTTCTTCTTGTTGCTCCTTTTGTACTATTTCTTGTTGTTCTTTTTGAATTACTTCTTCCTTTTTTTCATTATTTGCTATTTTTAGTATTTCCTCTTGTTTTTGCTCTATTTCACTTTTTAACTCATTTTCTGGTTTTTGTTCTAATATTGCATTGGTTGGTTCTTTTTTGATATCTTTTTTACTAGCCTTTTTCGCTTTTTCAACTTTTATATCCTCTATTACATTTTCGTTTTCTTCTTGCTTCTTTACTTTTGTAGTTTCTTTATCCTCTTTTTTTCTCATATTTGTAGGATTTTTCTTACTTACATTTTCTTGTGTTTGTGTTTTTTTCTTTGTTGATTTCTTCTTTTTGGTATTTTTGGTAGTTTGTGTCTTTTGTTGACTCTTCTCGTTCTTCTTACCTTGCTGGTTCAATGGTTCTTCCTTTATGTTCTCTTTTGTAAGTGTTATTTTTTCTACTTTTTCTAATTCTTTCTCTTTCAATTTAAAACTCCCCAAAATAAAAAATAAATCGTATTATCAGTTTATGCATAATACGATTTATATATTATCATATAAATAGAAAATGAACAACATTTTTTCCTAATTTTGTTGATAATTGTAATTATTCTTATGATTTTCATTTTTAATTTATTATAACTTCTATTTGACTTTCAGAATAATTTGTTTTGTCTTCTATGTTTAAAAAATCTAGTGTATATATACTCTTTATAATATCTTTTGCTCCATTTTTCTTTGCTTGCTTCTTCTATATAAAAATTTCTTTCTAATTCATCACTTGTTGTTAGTATTTCACATAAATTAGTCCAGCTTAATTTTCCAGCCAGTGGTTGGAAAATTGGATATAACTCGTATAATTTTCTCATATTGTATAAATTTGAACGACTATATCCTTTTCCTAAACGTAATTTTAAATCTTTTGAAAGGCTCACTAAAAGTCGTTTTCCATATTTTGCTTTTATGTTTCCTTTTTGTTCAAATTCAATAATATATTTTCCTATATTCCAATATGTTTCAACCATTGTATCATTTATTGTATTCGCAATTTTATTTTTTGAACTCGAAACTATATTTTCTATAGATTTGATAAGTTCTTTATACTCTTTATTATTTTTTATTTCTATAGGTTCATTCATATTTCAAAATCTCCCTTTTCTATCTTATTTTTTAGTATGTCCTAATATTTAGATGCATTTCAATTATAACATGAAATTTTATAAATTCTTATATTTTTGAAGATATTTGTTATATAATATAAAAATCCCGTATTTTTTCTTGCAAATATAAGATTTTTATAAAACCTATTACGACTTATCTAGTGGGTAACAATTAGTGCAATCAGTGTGATTCCTTGATTCTTTTTCATAATAACACCCATTCCTCTCTTATGTTTACATATGTTTCAAGTTTATTCTATATAAATTGCTTATGTCTATATTCCATATTTTTGGTTATCGACTATATAGATGTTTTCCACCTCTTGTTGTGAAAGTTCTCTATCGTATACCAATACATTCTTTATACTCACTGGTAAGAGTGACAACCCATCTGCAGATAAATCCTCATTGTATACCGATCCATAACCACGTATTCTAAAATCATTAGCTGGCATTGCTGGAAAATCTGTTGATGTATTTCCTTCACCAACTAATTGACCATTCAAGTACATTTTCCCTTTTTTTCCTGTTTTATCAATTGTCATTGTAACTGTGTAATCTGTACCAACAGAAATTTCATATGGAATTTCTGTTGCTCCACTTGTTCCACTTATTATTTCAAACAATTTTGAATTAACTGACATTGCTGGTCTTGAATTAGCAGGTCCTGCATAACCATTTCCTATATGCAATCTTTGAGCTCCATCATTAGAATTTAATACTACTCGTGCTGAAATCGTTATTCCTTCTGAATAATTAAATTTTTTAATTATTCCTGAACCTATTTCCTCTGTAAAGGTATATGCCTTTTTATCTGGTTCATGTATATAAGTACCATTCATAATAGCATCATAATTATTCCCACTTCGATCTTTCCATATATTATCAACTAAAGCATCTTCTCCATCTAAATATACTAATAAATTTCTGTTACTATATACTTTTTTATTTTTCCCAAGACTCTCTGTCATTTGAGGAATACTCCTATCAATTTTAAAAGTCCAATCATCTACTATTACATAATCCTCATTGTCTTCTACTATTAGTATTCCATTTTCTTTTATTTTGGCTGATAAATATTCATTTGCATTATATTGACTATTTATTACCTTTTCAGATTGCATTTCTAATAATACAAGTTCTAACTTTGATTTTGCCTCTTCTTCACTTATTTTTACTCCTGCTTCTTGTGCTTGTTTAAAAATGCCTTTTTCTCCTATCGTTAAACTAATTGTAATTCCTGCTAAAATTAGTAATATAATTATCGTAATGACTAAAGCTATCAACGTAATTCCTTGGTTCTTTTCCATAATATCATCCCTTCTTATCTTATGTTTATGTGTGTTTTCTTGTTTATTGTATATAACTTTAGTTTTTCTGTCAATAGTTTTTTGTTTTTTATGTTTTAATACGATAATAAGAAAAACATGTATTTTAAATTCTACATGTTTTTCTTATCTAATCAAAATAGTATATCTGCATTTTTCAAAAAGTCATATACTTTTTGAAATAAATATATGTATTGAAAACTTTTATTCTTGCTCAAAAATTGTTTTTAATACTCCCTTATCAATAATTTCAGCAAAAATGTTTTTCAAAATAATTAGTATAATTGGTCCCATCATAAGACCTAATACTCCAAAAAATTTAAATCCAGTATACATAGCAAGTAAAGTAAATATTGGATGTAATCCCATTTGCTGGCTTATCATTTTTGGTTCTACTAAATTTTTAATGATAGCCCAAATTAGCCATAAGACTCCAACACCAATAGCAGATGGAATATTTCCTACAATCACTAAATAAATTGTCCATGGAATCATAACTGTACCTGCCCCAAAAATAGGTAAAATATCCACAAAACCAATAAAAATTGCCATAATAATTGGATATTCAATTGGTATACCACACATGTTCATTGTAGTTAATCCCACTAATACCAAAACAAAACAAATACACGACAGTTTTGCCTCTGCTTTAATATAGTCAATCACTACACTAAATGTTGTTTTTCCATAAGACTTTACTGTTTTTAACCATTTTTGGGGTATATGTTTTTTACATGTTTCAATCATATATTCACGGTCAAAGCAAATAAATACAACTGCTAATATCGTAATGAAACCATAAGTAAACCATTCTGGTATTGCACTAATTGTATTGATAACCCCAGTAAAAAAGTTTCCAATTACTGTTTTTGCCCCCTCTAATAAAGTACCATAAGATTTTTCTGCAATTTGCATTACTTCTTCTGAAATTTCAATTCTTCCTTCTTGAATATCTGATAATAACCCTACTCCATAATCATAAGCATTTGCAATATAACCATTCAAGTTTTCAACTAAGTTGATAGATTCTGTTATAATGCTAGAAATTAGAATACTTATTAGTATAACAATCACACTAACAATCAAAATAAGTGAAACAGTACTTGCTAATTTTCTCCCCCATTTTAATTTTTTCATAAATAGTTTGATTAGTGGTTCTGCTATACTAGCTATAATGAGTGCTATAATAAAAGGCATATAAAATATAGTTGTTTTATATAATACATATATTCCAATTAAAATTATTACAAATATTAAAAACTTCGATAACATTTTCCAATAATAGTTCGTTTTTTCTTCCATATATTTTTCTCTTTCATTTCTATCTTATTCAAAAATTTGCTCAAATTCTTCTGCTGTAATTGTTTCTTTTTCTAATAATAATTTTGCAACCATATCTAATTTATCCATATTTGCTTTTAGAATTTCTTGTGCTTTTTGATATGCTGTATCTATTAAAGTTTTTACCTCTACTCCAATAACATCCTCTATACTTTCTCCAAATATCGCTAAATTTTCATTTTCTTCTAATGAAATTGGTCCTAATCTATCACTCATGCCATAGGCTGTTACCATATCTTTTGCAATTTGAGTTGCTACTTGTATATCATTTCTTGCACCTGTTGAGATATCATCTAATGCTAACTTTTCAGCAGCTCGTCCACCTAATAAGCCCACTAATTTCTCTTCTAATTCTGTTTTTGACTTATAAAATTTATCTTCATTTGATTTATACATCGTATATCCGCCTGCAATTCCTCTTGGAATAATAGAAATTTCTTTTAATGGATCAGATGTATTTAAAAATTTTCCTACAATAGCATGTCCTGCTTCATGATAAGCTGTTAGATTTTTTTCTTTTTCTGAAATTACTCTTGTCTTTTTTTGAACACCTACCATTACCTTTTTAATTGCCTCTTCAATATCTTCTTGGCAAATTGCTTCATGATGATTTATGGTTGCAATAATAGCTGCTTCATTTAAAATATTAGCAAGTTCTGCACCTGTAAATCCTGCTGTATCTTCTGCAATACTTTTTAATGATACATCTGAACTAAATTTTTTTTCTTGTGAATGTATTTTTAAAATTTCTTCTCTTCCTTTTACATCTGGAGGTGCAATTGTAATTTGTCTATCAAATCTTCCAGGTCTTAATAATGCTTTATCCAACATTTCTGGACGATTGGTTGCTGCAAGTACTATAATTGTTTCATTTTCTTCAAAACCATCCATCTCAACAAGTAATTGATTTAATGTTTGATTGTTTTCTGATTCTGCTCCACTGTTTGCCGTTCTTCTAGAACCAATTGCATCAATTTCATCAATAAAAACAATACATGGAGATAATTTTCTTGCTTTATCAAATAATTTACGTACACGAGATGCACCGAAGTCCTGCAAACATTTCAATAAATTCAGAACCACTCATTGAAATAAATGGAACTCCTGCTTCTCCTGCAATGGCTTTTGCAATTAACGTCTTACCTGTTCCAGGCTTTCCATATAATAAAATACCTTTTGGAATTTTTGCTCCCATATCATAAAAACGTTTTGGCTCTTTTAAGAAATCTACTACTTCCTCTAATTCCTTCTTTTCTTCCTCTAAACCTGCAATATCCTTAAAACGTACTTTACTTTTGTTTTCTTCTCCATCATAAACCTTTCCTTTATCTCCTAATCCTTGCATTTGAATAATCAAAATCACAACCGCAAGCATTAGTAATGTTGGTAAAATGCTAAATAAAGCTGTTGGTATACTTAGAAAAACGTTTTTTGGTTTTTGTGTTAATTTAATTTCTTTTCCCTGTTCTGCTTTTTGATGTAATAATTCAATAAATGCTTGTGTATTAGGAAGAATTACTGTTTTTTCTTCTTCTTCATTTTTTAGTTTTACTTTTACAGAAGTGCTTCCTACTGTCATTTCTAAGCTTTCTACTGTTTCTTCATTAATTTGGTTAATTAACTCTGTATATGCCATATTTTTTTCTTCATCATTATTTTTTTGATTGATTAGCATAAGTGCTAGTATAATTACTCCAAGTGCCAAAATAACAGCAATTGTAATCATTACATATACTTGTTTTTGTTTTTTCTTTTTATCCTCTTTTTTCTTGTCCATCTTTGTTCCCTTCTTTTTAGTCTTTGTGCTACAATTTTTAAAATAATACCATTTGATATCAATACTATTAGTCTTAATAGAAAAACTAATAATACTCTTTTTTATTATAGCTTACATTGACTACCTTATTTCTTCATATATTTTTTGTAGTAATCTACAATATTTTCTTATATTATATCTCTTTAATCATTTTTTTGCAATCCGCTTTATTTCTTGTGGTGCAAGTCCGTCCATTTCCAAGATTATCTTCTTTTTTTCTTTTATTTGGATGTTTCTTTTCCTCTTTTGGTTCTTCTCCTTTATTATCTTTGTTTTCGTTTTTTTCCTCTTCTTTTCTTTCTTGTTCTTTTTTCCAATTCATTTCTTGTCTCACTTTTTCTTGTTCTTCTATAATCTTCATAAGTTCTGCTTGCCTGTTTATAAAATCTGTTTTTATTATTAAGATAGCTACAATAACATAAATATAGGAAATAGTGGTATACATCCAACTAAAATATTGAATGGTAAATCCAGTTAATTTGTTTACTACCATATAAATTAAATTCAATAAAATTGGTAATGTTAAAGCATATACTCCTATATTAAACGTTGCTTTAAAATGTATCTTCATTCCTATCATACGTCCTAAAATTAGTCCTAAAACAGCTAACATGATAATATCAACAAAGGCTGTTAGTAGGTAAATCATATATAAGTAAATAAACATTACTACAAATATACTACTATACAAACTTAGCGTATCAATTTGTGCGATAAAATTTAATACTCCCTGTTTATCAAATTCCCCTATCTCATAACTTTGCAAAATATCATTATAATAGTATTCTATTGTTTGGCTTAATAATTGGTTTTTATAAATAATTTTATCCTTTAATACGATTATACCACCTTCATAGTTTTCTAATTCTTCTTGGTATTGAGCAATTTGTTCTTTTGATGCATCTGTATCGATTAGTACATAAGATACTATGGAACTATTATTTTTTATTTCAATTTTTTCACCTTTATTTATTTCTAAATTACTATTTGCGAAATGAATTTCATGGATATTTTCATTAAAGTATTGAATTGCACCCTGAAAATGAATATGAAATTGATATATAAAAACACCTGTAACAACTAGTACTAATATCAATGTTATTTTTAATAAATATTTTATTGCAGTTCCTACATCTTCTGCTGCAAATATACCATATTGCTCAAATTCTTTAATTGCTAAATACATTCTTTTAAAAAAACCTATTTTATCTTTATTTTCTTTTGTCATTTTTTTCTCCTTTACCATTTCTTATTTTTGGTTAAGAACTAAATTTTTTCTATTATCATTTCATTCTTTGTGTCCTTTACAGTATACCCTTTTTTCAATAGTTCATCACGTAATTCATCTGATTTTTGAAAATCTTTATTACCTCTTGCTATTTTTCTTTCTTCCACAATTTTTAAAATATCTTCTGGAAGCTCTTGTTTTTTATTATTGTTTTCATCTATTTTAATTCCTAAAACAGTATCAAATTTAGTAAGTAATTTTGCTACTTCTATGTTCTTTTTTTCAAACCTTGCTACCTCCCATACTGCACTCATTGCAAGTGGCATGTTCAAATCATCATTGATTGCTTGATGAAATCTTTCTTCTATTGCTTCTAATGTTTTCTTATCTTCAAAAGTTAAATCATCTGCTCCTTTTAAATTAGTTTGATAACAGTTGCGTAATCTTTCTAAAGATTTTCCAGCAGCTTCGATTCCCTCCCATGTAAAATTTAATTTATTACGATAATGACATGAATAACTAAATAGTTTATATACAATTGGGTCATATCCTTTTTCTTTTATATCTTTAACTAAGTAAACATTTCCTAACGATTTTGACATTTTCCCACCATCAATTAGTAAATATTCTCCATGTAGCCAATACCTCGCAGGAATTTTTCCACATTTCCCTTTACTTTGCGCTATTTCATTTTCATGATGTGTAGGAATCAAGTCTATTCCTCCTGTATGAATATCAAATTGTTCTCCTAAATATTTTTGTCCCATACTAGAGCATTCAATATGCCATCCAGGATAACTTTCCCCCCAAGGACTATCCCATTTCATTAAATGATTTTTAGGAGCTTTTATCCACAATGCAAAATCATATGGATTTTTCTTTTCTTTATCGACTTCTACTCTTGCACCTGCTTTTTGATTTTGTACATCAACATTTGTTAAAATTGGATACTTATCTAATTTAGAAACATCAAAATAAATAGCTGTTGATGTCTCATATGCATATCCATTTTCAATAAGTTCTTTAACATATTCTAACATTTCTTCTATGTGTTCAGTTGCTTTACATATAATTTCTGGTGTCTCTATATTTAAGTCTTTTAAATCATTAAAAAATAATTGTGTATAATAATTTGCAATTTCCATTGGTGTCTTTTTTTCCTCTTTTGCTGATTTTAGCATCTTGTCTTCTCCTTCATCTCCATCTGACACCAAATGTCCAACATCAGTAATATTCATTGCATGACGTAAACAATAGCCATTATATTTCAATACCCTTCGTAAAATATCTTGAAATATGTTTGTTCTCATATTACCAATAGTTGCATTTTTATATACCGTTGGTCCACATGAATATATTTTTACCTCATTTTCATTAATAGGCTTAAAAACTTCTTTGGTTTTTGTAAGGGTATTATACAATGCTAAATCCATCTATATTCCACCTTTCTTATATCAATAGCAATTGAGCAAATTAGAGTATACACCTTTTTTTAGGTAGGTTATACTCTAATTTGCATTAACAAAATTCTTTTGTAATTTTAAGACAACTTTTTATTATCTTTTTCTTTTATTATTTATTCTTATAAAAAATTAGTGTTTAATTGTATTGGTAGTAATAGTATTTCCTGAATTTATCGTGTTATTACCAGGTTTTTGAGTCGTATCTCCTACTTTTACTGTTCTTGTTTTTACTCCTACATTTCCTGCTTTATCACTTACTGTATAAGTTATAATATAAACTCCTGCCTTTGAAGTATCTATTTGTTTTACTTCTTTATTATCCTTTTTTATTGTTGTCTTTATTTGGCTTGTTAAATCTCCATCCACATCATCTTTTGCTGTTGCACCTGGATCTTTAAATACTTCTTTTAATTTTAAACTAATTGTTGCCTCTCCTTTTAATGTAATTTCTGGTTTTACTGTATCTGGTTTTGTAGTATGTTTATCACAGGTTTGGGTTGGTGCCATAAATTTGGCATCTGCTGCTGATTGCCAAGAAGTATCTGTATCACTATTTGGTCTTGTTATAAATACTTTTTCTTCAAAATCAGTACAAAATTCATTAGCAACTTTACCAGTTTCTTTACAAATCTTTATTTTTACATGTGTTGCACAACTTTGAGTAGGTGTTGTTCCTTTTACAAAATACTCTCCATATACTCTTGAACCTCTTTGGTCTTGTTCACAATTTTCTGTTGCAAGTAATCCAGAATCTCTACAAATTCTTCCTGATACAATACCACCTGGTCTTTCAAAACTTGCTTTTTCTAGTCCATTATGAATTTTATTCATAATTCCTCCCCAACGGGCAGCCACTGTACCACTTCCTGGAACTCCTGAACCACCATCTTTTGGATTATCAAATCCAAAATACATAGAGGCTGTATAATATGGTGTAAATCCACAAAACCAAGTAGCTGTCGTGTCATTTGTTGTTCCTGTTTTTCCACAAGTTTGCATACCTGTTACTCTTGCTCTTGTTCCTGTTGCCCCTTCTGCTCCTGTTAGCCCTGTTCCTGTTGGCTCAGTTAATAATGATTGTACAAGCCATGCATTTTGTTCTGATAATACTCGATGTGTTTCTTGCTTTTTCTCCATAATTATATTTCCATTTGAATCCACTACTTTGATATAAAAAGTTGGTTCAATATATACACCTTTATTTGCAATTGTT
Source organism: uncultured Clostridia bacterium (assembly GCA_949935895.1). GTDB lineage: Bacteria > Bacillota > Clostridia > TANB77 > CAG-508 > RGIG8482. Next base: position 9,594 of record CATLGL010000004.1, on the reverse strand, counting down.
GCATATGCACCTGCTATTTCTACTGGACTCATTCCATAATCTACTGCACCTAAACCTAAGGATAGTCCTTCGTTTCCAGATAATGTAGTAATTCCTAAAGATTTTAAATACTCAATTGATTTTGCAGGAGTTAATTTTTGTAACATCTTTACCTCTGGAATATTTCTAGATACTCTTAATATTGAGCGTATGTTCATTAATCCTGTATAACCACCGGCCTGAATTACGTGGCACATAGGAACCATATTTTACTGGTGTATCATCAACAACAGTTCCAGCTGTAATAAGACCTTCTTGTATTGATGGTGCAATAATAGCGATTGGTTTAATAGAAGAACCAGGTTGATGAGTTGCTCCTGTTGCTCTGTTATTTCCCCAAGGTGTTTTTTCTCCTAAAACCCCCCTTAATGCTACAACATATCCTGTTTTATGGTCAATAACTGCCATACCAGATTGTATTTGTACTGTTTCTTTGTATGTGCCTCCATTTTCATCTTTTCTATTTACTGTTTTTGTTTTTATCCAATCATTACTATTGGTATATGTTTCATCTAATATATTTTGAAGATTTCTATTTTCTGTAATATATATTTTGTATCCACTACTTTGTATTTTTTGTAATGCTACTTTATAATCAAGTCCATTTTCTTTTGCATAATCAGTTGCTACTTGTTTTAACGCTGCTTCTTCATTTTGTGTTAAAGAATTATAGCTTGTAATATTTCCCTCTTTAAAAGCAAGACCTCCATCTACTTCTTGTATTGCTGCATCATATTGCTCTTGATTGATTTTTCCTTGCTCCTTCATTTGGTCTAGTACTACTTTTGTTCTTTTGTTAATTCTTTCTGTATTAGGTTTTTCTTTAAATGGATTATATAAGTTTGGTGAATGGTTAATCCCTGCAATATAAGCAGCTTGTGCAAGTGTTAATTCTGTAGGCTGTTTATCAAAATAATAATTTGCCGCTATTTTAACACCATATACATTTTTGGCACCACCACCCAAAGGAATCGTATTTAAGTAAGATTCTAGTATTTGTTGTTTTGACATTTCTCTTTCAATTTGAAAAGCTTTTGCAATTTCTCTTACTTTTCTTTTCCAATCTTTTTCATTATCTTGTGTTGCATTTTTAATTAATTGTTGTGTGATTGTACTACCTCCATAGCTTGCATCTCCTGTTATGAATTTCATAACAGCTCCTAATGTTCTTTGAATATCTACTCCACTATGCTCATAAAATCGTTTATCTTCTATTGCTATAAATGCATTTGGCAGATATTCTCCCATTTCAGATAATAAAATAACTTCTCTATTTTCATCTCCATTTAATGTAGCTACTTCAACTCCATTTATATCAATTAACACACTATTTTCTGTTTTTATATTTAAAGCATCTGCCGTTATTTTAATTTCATCCCCAAATACACCAAAAAAGATACCTCCAATTACTCCTGCTGCTGCAATAACTCCTAAAATAATGAGTATAAGTAGTATTTTTAATGTTAACATCAATTTAGGATGTTTTCCTTTTTTCTTTACTTTTTTATTTTCCTTTTCTTTTCCTTTTTCTTTTACTTTCTCTTTCTCTGTTTGCTTCACTGTTTTTACTTTTTTGGTCTTTTCATTATCTGATGATTTCTTTGTCTCTTTTTTATTACCCATAACATCCTCCTTTGTAATAAGAAAAGTGGCTTTGCTACATGTACAAAATTGCTTTGCAATTGCACAATCTAAGGTAACTTAACCTTGTTGCACATGGAAAATCTTTCATTTTTCCTATACAATAAAAAATATATGACCTAATTATATTACATTATTTCAAAAAGATAAAGCTTTTTAAGAAATTTTTAATGATTCTTATTAATCTGTGCTTTCATATAATATCTTCCACACAAGTAATACATTTAGCCCCTTGCTTAATAAGTTCATTTGTACCAATAGAATTCTGACTTGTGATGTTTCCGTGGTATAACAAAAACCTCCCTTCCTTGCTCTAGTGCAAAATCAACTGTATTTAATGTTCCACTTTTTTCTTTTGCTTCTACTACAATGATACCTTTACTCAAGCCACTAATAATACGATTACGTGCTGGAAAATTCATTCTAGATGGTTTCTTTCCTATTACATATTCTGATAATACTAAGCCTTCTGTTTGAAGTATTTCATTCCATAACATACTATTTTCTTTTGGGTAAATTTGGTCTAACCCATTTCCTAAAATAGCAATCGTTTTTCCGTTTTGCTTTTAGACATCCTATATGAGCATAACTGTCGATTCCTCTTGCCATACCACTAATAATAATGCTTCCTTTTTTTGCCAATTCATAAGAAAATTTTATTGCCATTTCTTTTCCATATGGACTACACTGTCTACATCCAATTATCGCTATCCTATTTTCATTTTGTAATAGGAATTTATTCCCTTTATAATATAATATCATAGGAGGGTCATAAATATGCTTTAGATTTTCAGGATAATTTGAATCTAATATTGTTATCATTCCTATTTTATTTTTCTTCATATAGTAACAATATTGTTCCAAATTTTTTTTATATTCTTGGTTTAAAATTTGTTCTACTACTTTTTCTCCTAATCCTTTTTGTTTTATTAGTTCTTCTTTTGGTAAATTCCAAATTTCCTTTGGTGTTTTATATTTTTCTAATAATCTTTTTATTTTAATTGCTCCTACTCCTTCTATTCTTGATAACCAAATCCAATATTTTTCTTCCATTTTTTCTTCCTCCTAGCATAAAAAAAGAAAGCGTTAATAAAACCGCTCCCTTTTTCGATTTACTCTATTTTCCCCCTATGTAATTATTTCCTATTCTTTGCTGCTTTTACGACATTTGTCATAAGCATTGCTACTGTCATTGGTCCTACCCCACCTGGTACTGGGGTTATGTATGAAGCCTTTTTTGAAACTTCTTCAAAGTTAACATCTCCTACTAATTTTCCATCCTCTTTTCGATTAATTCCTACATCAATAACAGTTGCTCCTGTTTTTACCATATTGGCTGTTACAAATTCTGGTTTTCCTATTGCAGCAATTAAAATATCTGCTTGTTTTGTTACTTCTTCTAAATTTTCTGTTTTAGAATGGCAAATAGTAACAGTGGCATTTTTATTTAGTAAACATTGTATTAGTGGTTTTCCTACAATATTGCTTCTTCCAATTATTACTGCATGTACTCCTTCTATTGGAATATGATAAGTTTCCAACATTTTAATAATTCCATATGGTGTACAAGAAACAAAGCAATCTTGATTTAAGCTTAATTTTCCGACATTAACTGGATGGAACCCATCTACATCTTTTTTAGGGTCAATGGTTCGAAATGCTTCTTCTATATCTAAAGATTTTGGAATAGGACTTTGTAATAAAATTCCATCTATATCTGTATCTTGATTTAGCTTTTGTATTAGCCCTAATAGCTCGTCCATTGTAGTATCTTCTTTTAATAAAAATTCTTCATAAGTTACACCTACTTCGTTACATGCTTTTGATTTATTTTTTACATATACAGCAGATGCTTTATCATTTCCTACCATAATAACAGCAAGTTTTGGATAAATTCCTTTACTTTTTAGAATTTCTACTTCTTCTTTTAAGTTGGTACGTATCTTTTTAGCTAACTCTTTTCCATCCATAATTTCCATACTAATTTCTCCTTTGGTTTTTTCTTATTATATAAAAAATGAAAATTTTTTTCAATCGTTTCTTTTATTATTTTTATTTATTTTTCTTATGTATCGTGTATCCTTCGATACACGATTATTTTTTTAATTAGCAACATTTTTTTGTTTTTTTGTTACATATTAAACTAACAATTCTCAATACAATTAGTAATCCTAATATTACTGCAACTGCAATAACAGCACCTAAACCTAAAAGGACTAAAACACCTGCAACAGCTCCTATAATAAGTCCTAACGTAAAAGCAAATGCTACTAATAAAATTGTTAATATTAAATCTACACAACATCTTTTACTTTTACAATAACATTTTGGCTCTTCATAATAACATTTTGGTTCCATATCCATTCTATTTCACCTCCTATAACTACTAATTAGTAGTTATATAGTATTTTATGAATTTTTTCTTTTTTTGGTGACAAGTTTCGACCTTCTTTTTTATTATTTATGTTTCTCTTCTCTTATATTTAACATATTGTTTACTTTTATTTCTCCTGCTCTTGTAATAATTCCATAACCATATTTATTTTTTAAATTTTCCATTACATCTTCTATTTTTTCTTGTTTCTCATTTTCCTCTTCTGTGAATATTGATAATTGTCCTTCTTCTTTTCCTACTAACTTGCTAGTTTGTATTCCTATTAAACGTATTGCTCTATTTTGATGTATCTGTTCTAATAATTCTTTACTTGTTTCATATATTCTTTTTGTTACATTAGTTGGTATAGTTAATGTTTTTTGATGTGAAAAACTAACAAAATCTTTTGTCTTAATTTGTACACAAATAACACTTGCCTTTAATTCATGTTTTCGTAGTCTATATGTTATTTGTTCAGACAATGCTAGTAATATTTCATTTAGTCTACTAATGTTATAAATATCTTCTGGAAGAGTAATTGAATTCCCTATACATTTTGGTAATTCTTGTTGATATATTACTAAAGATGCATCCATTCCGTTAGCATATTCCCACATGATTTTTCCATGTTTTCCAAATCGTTTTATCAATATATTTTTATCATATTTTGCCAAATCACCAATCGTTCTTATTCCCATTTGTTCTAATTTAGGAATACTTTTTCTTCCCACCATAAATAATTCTGAAATGGGAAGTATCCACATCTTCTTTTCTATTTCATGTTGATATAATGTATGTACTCGGTCTGGCTTTTGAAAATCAGACGCCATTTTTGCAAGTAATTTATTGTTTGAAACTCCTACATTAACACTAAATCCTAATTCCTCTTTAATACGTCTATTTATTTCATATGCTTTATCTAATAATTTCTCTTTTGGTGGTAGAAATAAGGTCATATCCATAAAACATTCATCTATGGAAAAGCGTTCAATTTGGTCTGTATATTCTAATAATATTTGATATAATTGCTCAGAATGCTTTTGATAAGAATGATAATCTCCTTGAAATACTTGTAAATTAGGACATTTTTTTCGTGCTTGGTAAATAGGTTCTCCTGTTTTTATTCCAAATTCTTTTGCCTTCATACTTTTTGCAAGAACTATCCCATGACGGCTACTCTCATCTCCTCCAATAATAGCTGGAATAGTTCGAATATCTAACATTTCTCCACTCCTTAGCCTATCAATTGCTGTCCAAGATAAAAATGCATTATTCACATCAACATGTAAAATTTGTCTTTCCATAGTATCACCATTAGCATTATAAAACATATGTTTTGTTTTGTCAAGAAAAAACTACATTTTTATAAAATCATTGTATGTTTTTTCCATTTTAGTGACATACTTTTAAAAAAGATTTTTAGAGGTGAAGCCATGAACTCTGATATAAAATTAGAAGAAATCAATTTAATTGAAAAATATGGAGTTGCGACTGTTTTACCAGCACATGAATTTTTAGAAAAAAATAATATTCCGATATCTGGTTTAACAAATGAAGTTGCTAAAAACGAACTAATGAAAAATGGCTTAAATGAGCTCAAGCAAACAAAAGAAAAGAATTGGTATCACTATTTTCTTAGTAGTCTACTTAGCCCTTTTAATATTATTTTACTACTTATTTGCATTGTTCTACTTTATACTGATGTAATTTTACCTTCTACTCCAAGTTATGCTAATATTTTTGTTATTTTAGTTTTAGTTGGTGCAAGTACTCTTCTTGAATTTATACAAGAATATCGTTCTAACAAAGCTGCTAGTAAACTTAGGAATCTTGTTGCCACTACCTGTACCGTTTTACGTGATGGACAAAAGATACAACTTCCTATGAAAGAAGTCGTAATAAATGATGTGGTTTTTCTTTCTGCTGGTGATATGCTCCCTGCTGACCTTCGCATTATTGAAGAAAAAGACTTGCATGTTGGGCAATCTACCCTTACAGGTGAATCAGAACCTGTTAAAAAAGCATCTTCTTCACAACTGGCTTCTATCAATGATATTAAAAATGTAACCGATTTAGATACTATTTGCTTTATGGGGACAAATGTCATTAGTGGTAGCGCCAAGGGAGTTGTTATTAAAACCTCGGATGATACTTACTTAGGAAAAATTGCCAAGACTCTTCAAGCTGGTAAACCAGAAACTGCTTTTCAAAAAGGAATTAAAAATATCAGCAAATTGTTAATTCGTTTTATGCTTGTTATGATACCTATTACATTTTTAGTAAATATTAGCAAACATGATATTTTAATTACTTTTACTTTTTCTGTTGCTATTGCTATTGGAATTACTCCTCTATTACTTCCTGTTATTCTTTCTTCTTCTCTTGCTAAAGGTGCCCTTCGTATGTCAAAAAAGAAAACTATTGTCAAAAAATTAGATTCCATCCAAAGCTTTGGTGCTATGAATATTCTTTGTACAGATAAAACTGGGACTTTAACAAAAGATGAAATTGTTCTTCAGAAATATTTAGATGTTAATGGAAATAAAAATTATGGTGTATTAAAACATGCCTTCTTAAATTCTTATTTTCAAACAGGCTTAAAAGGAAATATAGATAAAGCTATTATTGATAAAGCAACTGAAATGAATTTAAGTAACATTTCAAATCATTATACTAAAATTGATGAGATTCCATTTGATTTTGCAAGAAGGCGTCTATCTGTTATTGTGTCAGATGGAGAAAAAACACAATTAATTACCAAAGGCGCTGTTGAAGAAATTTTATCTATATGTAATTTTGTTTATGATAATGGAACAGTTTTGGAAATGACCTCACAAATAAAGCAAAATATTCGAACTTTTACTAAAAAATTAAATTCAGATGGTCTACGTGTTATCGCTGTATGCCAAAAAAATGATATTTCTGGCATTTCACACTTTAGTGTAAAAGATGAATCAAAAATGGTCTTAATGGGATTTACCTGCTTTTTAGATCCTCCGAAAGAAAGTGCTAAAATTGCCATAAATAGACTAAATGAAAAAGGAATTCGTGTTATTGTTTTAACAGGTGATAATGCTGAAGTTACACAATGTATTTGTGAAAAAGTAGGAATTCATTCTTCTAATATTATCTCTCGGTAATCAAATTAGTCGTTCTTCTGATAGAGCACTATTACGTTTACTTTATGATAATAATATTTTTGTGAAGCTGTCTCCTATCGAAAAAGCAAGAATTGTAAGGTTATTAAAGGAGGCTGGCAATATTGTTGGCTATATGGGTGATGGAATCAATGATAGTCCCTCTCTTACAAATGCTGATGTTGGAATTAGTGTTGATACAGCTGTTGATATTGCTAAAGAAACATCCGATATTATTTTACTTGAAAAAGATTTGAATGTATTATTAGATGGTGCTATTGAAGGAAGAAAAACATTTGCTAATCTTTTAAAATATATTAAGATGGCAGTTAGTTTTAATTTTGGTGAAGTACTTTCTGTACTTATTGCAAGTATGGTGCTTCCTTTTTTACCAATTACACCAATTCAGTTACTAATACAAAGTTTGCTTTATGATTTTGGGCAATTGTCTCTGCCTTTTGACAATGTTGATTCAGAATATGTTACAAAACCTAGAAGGTGGAATTTAAAAGATTTACGTAATTTTATGTTTTTTATGGGACCTACTAGTTCTATTTTTGATTTAATGGTGTTTAGTTCCTTGTGGTTTGGATTTGGTTTAAGAACACCAGATAGTGCTCTTTTTCAAACTATTTGGTTTTGTTATGGAGTAGTTTCTAATTTAGTTGGATTGCATATTATAAGAACTGCAAAAACGCCATTTATCAAAAGTAATGCTTCTATCCCTGTTTATATTACTTCTATTCTTTTAAGTATTATTGCTTTAATTGTACCATTTACTATATTAGGAACATGGATTGGACTTGTAGCTTTCCCAGCAATGTATTTAACAGTCATTATTGGATTTCCTATTTTATACTGCTTTATTGCTAGTTTTGTTAAGAGGTTGTATATTAAGAAATTTGGTGAATGGATATAATATGTTTATTTTTATACAATAATAACCATGTGAAAACACATGGTTATTATTGGGACTCTTTGCTTTTATTAATTCCTTATTTTAAATACTAATTTTTTATTAAATATTAGTAGAGCTATATGGTCAATCATAATTCTTATTTTCCTTTTCAATTTTTTATTTTGTTATAAAAATCTCCTTATTACAATTGTCAAATTCATCATTCGAAACTCTAATTAAAACATCTCCCACTTTCTTATTCATCAAATACGAAATAAGCTTATCATCTTTTTGGCATACTTCATTTAATGAATAGCTATTCTCTTTTAATATATTTATTATACTATTTTTTTATTCATTATGTAAATAATTTGAATAAAATTACTCACGTTTTCAGTTTGCACTTATTTGTAGAGTTCACTTGATTTTTCTGCATTATTATCACTTATAAATTATTTAACTTCAAATATTTTTCTATTGCATTTACATTCATAATGAAAAATTTGCTTCTATTATCTTTTAGTAATTTTGCTAATTCAGTAATTTCTATCCACCTAATATTTCTTGATTCATCAGTTTCTGATATTGGTTCTCCTTCTGCTTCACATATAAAATGATTACATATTATTGAATAAGCGTTTTTTATATTTTGAGTTACACAAAATGGCATAAAATTAATTGTTTCTAAATCTTTACTATATATCATTTCTTCTTCGCCTAATATTTTAGTAACTTTTAATCTCGTTTCTTCAAACACTTCTCTTCTTACTGTATCGTAAGCATTCTCATATTCTCTTATTTTTCCTGCTGGTAATTCGTATTGTCCATTTGTTTCGTTTCCATCTTCTTTCCATCTTTCTTGGATAATAATATACTTCTTTCCATCAATTATTCTTTCTACTATTGCACCTACTGCAGGTTTTGCAAATCTTTCTTCCATATATTTTTCCTTTCAAATAGTATAAATTTATTTTTTTGTCAACATCTTAAAATTTATAATGACAAAATGATGACTTTTGCATTTTTACTCTTAACTGCAAGCCCTTGTAGCAAGCTACTTTCCGCAACAATTTTTGTACTTTTTACCACTTCCATATGCTCTCAAAAATGAAAAATTTTTTGACCTTTCTTTTCATTTATTAACCTTTGCTATCGCCACAATCTTGCTTAGGACAAAGAACCTTTAAAATCTATCATCATTTATTAACATTTCTTATCTTTTATCAAAAGTTATACGACGATGACAAATTGCTGACAATGTTATCTTTGTAGACATCTTATTTATTATGTAAAAAATTTAGGACTATGTTTCCATAGCCCTTTTATCCGTTGGCTATTTGGCAGGTGTGCCAAATCCTGCATCTCTTTTGACCTTTTAAAGGTGTGTGGATGGCACTATTGTCCACTTCAAATAACCTACTTATATTGTACTTTTATTATACAACTTTTATTCATTTTTGTCTAGACTTTTTTGTTTTTATTTTTCCATATGATTTTTCCGCCTA
>CATLGL010000003.1 GCA_949935895.1 uncultured Clostridia bacterium | reverse complement strand
GTTGATAGCTGTACTTACTGTTTCTGTTCTTAATACACCTTTTTTGTTATAATATTCTACTAATGGACTGGTTTGTTCATCATAAATAGCAAGTCTTTGTCTAATAGCATCTTCACTTGTATCATCTTCTCTTTGCACTAATTGAGCTCCACATTTATCACAAATTCCTTCTACTTTTGGTGGATGCATTACTATATTATAGGTTGCTTTACAAGCTTGGTTTGAGCATACTCTTCTTGTTAAAATTCTTTCTATAATTTCATCTCTTGGTGTTGTTAAGTTAATTACTAAATCAATTTTGTTTCCTTTTTCTTTTAACATTTCATCCAATTTTTCAGCTTGTTTAATTGTTCTTGGAAATCCATCTAATATAACACCATTTTTAGCATCATCTTCTTCTAGACGAGTAGCAACCATTGGAACAGTAATATCGTCTGGCACTAATTGTCCATTTTTTATGTATTTGTTTGCTTCAATACCAAGCTCCGTTTCTTCTTTAATATGTTTTCTAAAAATATCTCCTGTTGATACTTGAGGAATCCCTAATTTTTCGCTTAAAATTCCTGCAACAGTTCCTTTTCCAGTACCTTGAGCACCTAGCATAATAATATTCATATTTTAAAACTCCTTTTTCTTTATTTTGTTTTTTTATAAAAAACCATATATACTATACCGCTTTTTTAAAAATTATTCAACTATTTTTAAAGAAGATTTTGTATTTTTAGTTAATAGCATAAAAGCCCTTCGTATTGCTTCTTACACCATCTCTATTTAATGCAACGCTGTCAACTTAAGTAATAGCTTTTTATCGTGAATTTTTAATCACTTATAAACTACAAAGCTATAGTAAATTAAAACAATTTCTTTAAAAAACTAAATTTTCTAATAATGGTTTTAGCTTTTAAATTTGATTTTATCCCATACTTTTAGTCATTCCTTCTTGTTAGTCTATAGTTATTTTTTATTAAATACTCTTCTAATGTTTCTTCTCCTTGTAAAATAATCTGTAGTACTTTCTTTTGTTTAAATTTTTCAAATTGCTCATCATAGGTATTTATTATTTTTTCTATATAGTTTTGAACTATTCAAATTTCCTCTTTCCTCACTAATTTTTATTCTTAAATTATATCAGCAGTCATATATTTTTACAACAAAAAATATAAATTTCACACAAAAAATTATATTTTTTTTTGCAAATTTTATGTAAATATTGTATAATTTTTTATGTAACTCGTTGTATATTCAAAAAAAGGAGATTTTGTATGAAAAATTTAAGTAAGAAGGGCAATAATGTGGAACAGTGGGAGCAAAAAAAATTAGCACTTGCTCATGCATGTCATTTGAGTAAGTCCTCAACTTTTTGCCGTTTTCCTACGCTTTGCCCTCATCGACAGCACTGTTTAGTCTATTCTCGCTCTAAGCAGCGTTAGTATTAGACTTGCAACGAAAAAAAGATCGATGCATTTTTTTGCATCGGTCTTTTTTCTTTTAACTTAAAAATCCTTTGTAATGTCTCATCATTAACAATGATTCTAATTGTTGAACTGTTTCTAGCGCTACACCTACTACTATCAGAATAGAAGTTCCTCCAAATGCTACGTTTAATCCTGTAAAACGCATTAACATTGGAAGGATTGCAATAACCGCTAAGAAAAATCCACCAAACCATGTTATTTTTGAAATAACACTTGTTAAATAATCTGTTGTTGGTTTTCCTGCACGAATTCCTGGAATAAACCCGCCATTTTTCTTAATATTGTTAGATACTTCTGCTGGATTAAATGTTGCATATGTATAGAAAAAGGTAAAGCCTACAATTAGTAATAAATATACAAGTGCATTTGCAATGGTGTACCCAATTGGAACATCCGATGTTGATGTCGCAATTGAAAATTTATATACACCTGCCCAAAAACCAGTTTGAGTGGCAATATCACTAATAAACATTTGTAAAATCATAGCAGGAAATGTCATAAAACTACTTGCAAAAATAACTGGCATAACCCCTGCCATAGCAAGTTTTAATGGAATATGTGTATTTTGTGCTCCTACCATTTTTCTTCCTACTACTTTTTTAGCATATTGTACTGGAATTCTTCTTTCTGCTGTTTGAACAAATACAACACCTGCTACTAATAAAATAGCACCTATAATAATACCAAGAGATAATAATAATCCTGTTGTACTAAATGCACCTGTTCCCATCATTAAATTCCATAGAGTAGTAACAGCACTTGGTAAACTAGAAACAATACCAATAAAGATAATAATAGAAATTCCATTTCCAATTCCTTTATTTGTAATTTGTTCTCCTAACCACATAAGTAATGCTGTACCTGCTACTAGTGAAAGTACTACAATAAACCCTGTTAAAAATCCTGGATTGATGAAAATTCCAGAAGATTGATATGAAAGATATATTCCTAATCCCTCTACAATTGCAAGAACAATTGTTAAGTATTTTGTATATCGATTCATTTTTTGTCTTCCTTCTTCTCCACCTTCTTTTGCTAAGCGTTCTAATGCTGGTATTACCATTGCTAACAATTGGATAACAATGGAGGCTGTAATATATGGACTAATGGTCATAGCAAAAATAGAAAATCTAGAAAATGCTCCACCTGAAATAATATTAATTAATCCTCCAATTCCATTGTTTGAAGTCATTGCTTCACTTAATGCAAATGTATCAACTCCTGGAATAGTAATAAAACAACCTAGTCTGAAAATAACAATCAATACTAATGTATATAATAATCGTTTTCGAACTTCTGATGTTTTTAAGGCATTTTTGATTGTTTTAAACAATTAAATCACCTCTGTCTTTCCACCAACAGCTTCTATCTTTTCTTTTGCTGCTTTTGTAAATCTTTTTGCTTTAACTGTTAATTTTTTCTCTAAATTACCAGTTGCAAGAACAACAATACCATCATTTACTTTTGAAATAATTCCTTCGTTTAGTAAACTCTGTGCTGTTACTTCTTCTGATTTTGACTGATTAAGCATTGTTAATGTTACTTCTACGTAATTTTTTCTAAAAATATTAGTGAAGCCTCTTTTTGGTAATCTTCTATATAATGGTGTTTGACCACCTTCAAATCCTCTTCTTACTCCACCACCACTTCTTGCTTTTTGTCCTTTATGTCCTTTTCCAGAAGTTTTTCCAAGTCCTGAGCCTATTCCACGACCTACTCTTCTTCTTGTTACTTTTTCTTGTGCTGGGCTTAAATCGTTTAATTTCATTTTGTTTTTGCACCTCCCTTAATTTATTTAGATAATAGAAGTTTAGAAATTAGAAATTAGAAAAAATTTACTAATTTCGAAATTTCATCCTTCTTGTTTTGTTTACAGAGACTATCATTAAAGTTTTTCTAACCTCTAACTTCTAATCTCTAATTTCTATTACAATATTTCTTCTACTTTTTTTCCTCTTTTTTTAGCAACTTGTTCTATTGTGCTCATACTAGCTAATCCGTTTAGTGTTGCATATACAACATTTCTTGGATTATTAGTACCTAGTACTTTTGTTCTAATATCTTTATATCCTGCAAGTTCTAGAACTGGTCTTACGCTACCTCCTGCTATAACTCCAGTACCTTCTACTGCTGGCTTTAACATAACATTAGCACTTCCAAATTTTCCAATATATTCATGAGGTATGGTTGTTCCTACAACAGGAACTGTAATCAAGTTCTTTTTAGCATCTTCAATTGCTTTTTTGATAGCGTCTGGAACCTCAGCAGCTTTACCATTACCTACTCCAACATGTCCATTACCATCTCCTACAACAACAACGGCACTAAAGCGAAAGGTTCTACCACCTTTTACAACTTTTGCAACTCTGTTGATTGCAACAACTTTTTCTTTTAATTCTACTTGTGTTTCCTCCATTGGTTTTTTATTTTCCCTCCTTTTTATATATTTTGTGAATTATACATCGGAACTTTTTCTCCTTTGCAAATCACCTTCTATTTTTTCATCTAATTACACGAATTAGAATTCAAGTCCTGCCTCACGTGCAGCTTCTGCTAATTCTTTTACGATACCATGATAGATGTATCCACCTCTATCAAATACAACTGTCTTGATATTTTTTTCAATAGCACGCTTTGCAATTAAGCTTCCCACTTCTTTTGCTGCAACTTTATTGGCATGTTTTTCTTTTATTTCTTTATCTATTGTTGAAGCACTTGCTAATGTAACACCTGCTACATCATCAATAATTTGTACATAGATATTAGCATTACTTCTGTAAATACATAATCTTGGACACTCTGCTGTTCCACTTATTTTTCTACGTACACGAATATGTCTTCTTGTTCTTTCAAACTTTCTATTCGTTTGTTTTACCATGCTAGCCTCCTCCTTTTCTTATATTGATATTTCTATTAGTTAGTAGTTTAGCGTGTTAGACAATTTCTAACTCTTAACTTCTATTTCTTTCCTGCTTTACCTTCTTTACGACGAATCACTTCTTCAGCATATTTAATACCTTTTCCACGATATACTTCAGGTGGTCTTTTTGTTCTTACTACTGCTGCTGTTTGACCAACTAATTCTTTATCAATTCCTTTTACAATAATAGTATTTGGATTTGGTACATCAAATGTGATTCCTGTTGGTGCTTCCATTTCTACTGGATGAGAATATCCTAAATTCATTACTAATTTTGTTCCTTGTTTACTTGCTCTATATCCAACACCATTGATTTGTAATTCTCTTTGATATTCTTCTTTTACACCACGAATCATATTATTGATTAGTGTTCTTGTTAAACCATGTAAACTTCTATTTTCTGGTTCGTCATTTGGTCTTGTTACAGTAATGACACCATTGTCAAAATTTACCTTCATATTGTTATGTATTTGTCTTTCTAGAGCTCCTTTAGGTCCTTTTACAGTAATATTTTGACCATCAATTTTTACCTCTACATCAGATGGAACTGTAATTGGGCTATTTCCTATTCTTGACATTTCCTTATTTCACCTCTTTATTTTATATTTAACTTATTGATTAGATTTGTATTCCCTAATCTCTAATTACCATACATAAGCTAGTACTTCTCCACCAATTCCCTGTTCTCTTGCTTTTTTATCTGTCATAATTCCTTTTGATGTTGAAATTAAAGCAATTCCTAAACCATTTAATACCTTTGGTAATTCACTAGCAGCTGCATAAACTCTTAATCCTGGTTTGCTAATTCTTTTTAATCCTGCAATAACACGATTACCTTTTTCATCATATTTGATTGTAATTCGTATTATCCCTTGATTTTCATTTTCAATTACTTCAAATGCTTTTATATATCCTTCTTCAAATAATATTTCAGCAATTGCTTTTTTCATATTAGAAGCTGGTATATCAACGGTTTTATGTTTTGAAGTATTTGCATTTCTGATTCTTGTTAACATATCTGCAATTGGATCTGTAATATTCATAATTTTTTCTTTACCTCCTTTTTGAGGTTGGATGTTTGATGCTTAGGAATTAACTCCCTAATGTTTCATTTCCAACTTTATTTGTTTTTTATTCTTATAAGAAATTATTCTAACTTCTAATTTCTAATCTCTAGTTTACCAACTTGCTTTTTTTACACCTGGAATTTCACCCTCATGAGCTAATTTTCTAAAACATACACGGCAAATTCCATATTTTCTAATATATGCATGTGGTCTACCACAAAGTTTACATCTGTTATATTCTCTTGTTTTGTATTTTTGTGGTCTTTGTTGTTTTACAATCATTGACTTTTTAGCCATATTTCTAATTCTCCCTCCTCCTTGAGATTTGAGGTTTAAACTGTAGTTTGAAGCTATATCAATCTACTACTCTAACCTTTAGTTTCTAAACGGCATTCCTAATAGTGTTAATAATTCTTTTGCTTCTTCATCTGATTTAGCAGTTGTTACAAATATGATATCCATACCTCTTAGTTTATCAATTTTTTCATATTCGATTTCAGGGAATATCAATTGTTCTTTAATACCTACTGAATAATTTCCTCTTCCATCAAAAGAATTTGCAGATACACCTCTAAAATCTCTTACTCTTGGAAGAGCTACATTGAATAATTTATATGCAAATTCATACATTTTACTACTTCTTAGGGTAACCTTGCATCCAATATTAGCTCCTTCTCTTAGTTTAAAAGCAGCAATTGATTTTCTTGCTTTTGTTACCATTGGTTTTTGACCAGTAATTTGACTTAAATCATTCATTGCATTTTCTAAAGATTTAGGATTATCTTTTGTATCTCCTAAACCAATATTGATTACAATTTTGTCAAGTTTTGGAGCTTGCATAACTGATTTATAATTAAATTTTTTCATTAATGCTGGTATTACTTCTTTTTCATATTGTTCTCTTAATTTTTCCATGTTCTTTTATCCTCCCTTCTTATTTTAATTTTGTATTACATTTTTTACAAACACGAACTTTTTCGTCCTTTTCTTCTATATATCCAATTCTTGTTGGTTTTCCACATTTAGGACATACTACATTTGCCTTTGAAGAATGAATGGCACATTCTACTGGAATAATTCCACCTTCTTCTCCTTGTTTTCTAGGTTTTACATGTTTTTTACGAATGTTAACACCCTTTACTATAATTTTTTCTGTTTTTGGTATTACTTCTAAAACTTCTCCTGTTTTTCCTTTATCATTTCCTGATAAGATTTTAACAGTATCACCTTTTTTAATTCTCATCTTTTCTTTTCACCTCTTTTTTCTAGGTTTATACATAACTAATTATTTGTACATTCTGCTAGCCTATATGGCTACTCTCATTTATACAAATATCGCTTTTCACTTTTTTTTGGTTTATCAGTTCATTTTACTGAAGCTTTAACTAATTATTTGTACATTCGATTAGTTTATACGGCTACTCTCATTTACAAATATCGCTTTTCACTTTTTTTGGTTTATCAGTTCATTTTACTGAAGCTCTAACTAATTATTTGTATATTCGATTAGCCTATACGGCTATTCTCATTTACAAATATCGCTTTTCACTTTTTTTGGTTTATCAGTTCATTTTACTGAAGCTCTAACTAATTATTTGTACATTCGATTAGCCTATACGGCTACTCTCATTTACAAATACTAAGTTCTTCGCATCTTTAATCTGTAAAGTTCAAATGTCCACTGGACATTTTCACTAACAGCTTAAAGAACTTCAGGTGCTAATGATAATATTTTCATATATTCTTTTTCTCTTAATTCTCTTGCTACTGGACCAAAAATACGAGTTCCTTTTGGATTTCCATCATCACGAATAATAACTGCTGCATTTTCATCAAATCTCACATAAGAACCATCTGCACGTCTTTGTGGTTTTTTTGTTCTTACAACGACTGCTTTTACTACTTCTCCTTTTTTTACAACGCCACCTGGTGTAGCACTTTTAACAGAAGCAACAATAACATCTCCAATACCTGCATATTTTCGATAAGAACCACCTAGACAACGAATACACATAATTTCTTTTGCACCAGTATTGTCAGCAACTTTTAATATTGATTGTTGTTGTACCATTTTAGTCTCCTCCTCCTTCTTATAATAATTGATATTTCTGTTGGTTAATAATCCTCTTTTCTAACCTCTAGATTTTAACTCTAACGTGTAATCGCTTTTTTGGTAATTTCAACTACTCTCCATCTTTTATCTTTTGATAGTGGACGAGTTTCCATTACTCTTACTTCATCTCCGATTCCACATGCATTTTCTTCGTCATGAGCTTTCAATTTATAGGTTTTTTTTACGATTTTTCCATAAACATCATGTTTTACATTTGTTTTAACAGCTACAACAACAGTTTTATCCATTTTATTAGATATTACTGTGCCAACCATCACTTTACGAAGATTTCTTTCTTCCATAGTCATTTTTTCTCCTTTCTTTATTTTGGAGATTTGACGTTTGAGGACTATCCTCGAACTTCTAACTCCTATGCTTTATTTGTTATCTCTCTTTGTCTTAATACGGTTTTAATTCTTGCAATGTCTTTTTTTACTTCTCTTATTTTTAATGGATTATCTAGTCCATTGGTTGCATGGCTAAATCTTAATTTAAACAATTCTGTTTTTAACTCACTTAACTCTTTTTCTAGTTCTGGTGAAGACATTTCATTTATTTTATTTATCTTCATCAACATCACCACCTACTTCTATAGTTTCTTTTCTTACAAATTTTGTTTTAATTGGTAGTTTGTTTGCTGCAAGTCTCATTGCTTCTTTTGCTAACTCTTCTGTTACTCCTGCAATTTCAAATAATACTCTTCCAGGTTTTACAACAGCTACCCAATATTCTGGTGCTCCCTTACCTTTACCCATACGAGTTTCAGCAGGTTTTTTAGTTACTGGTTTGTCTGGGAATATTTTAATCCATACTTGACCACCTCTTTTAATATGACGGGTCATAGCAATACGTGCTGCTTCTATTTGATTTGTTGTAATCCAAGCTGCTTCACTTGCTTGTAATCCATATTCTCCATCTGAAACAACATTACCTCTTGTAGCATATCCTCTATTTCTACCTTTTTGTTGTTTTCTATATTTTGTTCTTTTTGGTATTAATGGCATTAGTTATCTCCTCCTTCTACTTTCTCTTTTTTGGTAGGAAGAACTTCACCTTTATAAATCCAAACTTTAACACCGATTTTTCCATATGTTGTATTTGCTTCATAGAATCCATAATCAATATCTGCTCTTAAGGTTTGAAGTGGAATTGTTCCTTCTTTATAGAATTCTGTTCTTGCCATATCTGCTCCACCTAATCTTCCAGATACTGATGTTTTAATACCTAATGCACCTGCTTTCATTGTTTTTTGCATGCATTGCTTCATTGCACGTCTAAATGAAATTCTTCTTTCTAATTGAGCACAAATATTTTCTGCTACTAATTTAGCATCTAAATCAATATTTTTTACCTCAACAATATTTAAATTAACTTCTTTTCCAATCATTTTTTGTAAATCGTTTTTCAAACCTTCTGCTAATTGCCCACCTTTTCCTATCACTAGACCAGGCTTTGCTGTATATACATTTACTTTAACAAATTTAGCTGTTCTTTCAATTTCAATTTTTGAAATACCACTAACAAATAATTTCTTTTTAACATATTCACGGATTTTATGGTCTTCTACTAAATAATCGCTATAATTTCTTTTATCAGCATACCATTTAGAGTTCCAGTCTTTTATTACTCCTACTCTTAATCCATGTGGATGCATTTTTTGTCCCATGCTAAAAATCCTCCTTTCTTATCCTCTATACTTTTTCTTTTAATACGATTGTAATATGACTGGTTCTTTTTCTTATTCTAACAGCAGAACCTTTTGCTGCTGGTCTTATTCTTTTTAGAGTAGGACCTTGATTTGCATATATTTCAGCAATGTATAAGTTTTTACTATCCATATTGTGGTTATTTTCTGCATTTGCAATCGCAGATTTTAATAGCTTTTCAATTATCTCTGAAGATGCCTTTGGAGTAAATTTAACAATTGCTAAGGCTTCTGTTACATCTTTCCCACGAACTAAATCTGCAACAATTTTTACTTTTCTTGCAGAAATTCTAGCATATTTTAAAGTAGCTTCTGCGGTTTTTACTTCGTCCTTCAATTCTTCCACTTTAGATTCCCTCCTTGTTCTAGAAAGTTAGATTTTGCCGCTAGATTGTTTCTAACTACTCATATCTAATTTTCTGATTTTGTTATTTTCTCGTCTATTTTTTAACAGTAGATGCTTTTTCTCCTGCATGACCTTTAAAGGTTCTTGTAGGTGCAAATTCACCTAATTTATGTCCTATCATTTCTTCTGTTATATAAATTGGTACATGTTTTCTTCCATCATGAACAGCAATTGTGTGTCCAACAAATTGTGGATATATAGTAGATGCTCTTGACCATGTTTTTAAAACATCTTTTTTGCCTGTTTCATTCATTGCTTCTACTCTTTTTAAAAGCTCTGGTGCAACAAATGGTTTTTTCTTGCTTGATCTTGACATTATTTTTCCTCCTTCTTTTCTAAGGTAGTTAGCCTCTTTCTTTGGCTAGTATAGTTATCCTGTATTGTTCTTTCATTTGATAATGAACTCTTTATGGTGGCCAGCCTCATTCTTCGGCTGGCATAGTTATCCATAAAGCTCACTTTCGTTCGCTAACGGCTAACTATTTTCTACGTTTTACAATAAATTTATTTGAAAGTTTATTTTTCTTTCTTGTTTTATATCCAAGTGCTGGTTTACCCCAAGGAGTAAGTGGTCCTGGACGTCCGACTGGTGCTCTACCTTCACCACCACCATGAGGGTGATCTACTGGGTTCATTACAGAACCTCTAACAGTAGGACGTATTCCCATATGTCTTGTTCTTCCAGCTTTACCAAGTTTTACATTTTCATGATCTGTATTTCCAATAGTTCCAATGGTTGCTCTACATCTTGTCATAACTAATCTCATTTCTCCAGAAGGTAAACGTACATGTGCATATTTTCCTTCTTTTGCCATAAGTTGTGCACTTTGTCCTGCACTTCTTACCATTTTTCCACCTTGCCCTGGGTTTAATTCAATATTATGAATTAAAGTACCTACAGGAATATTTTCAATTGGCATACAGTTTCCTGGTTTAATATCTGCTTTTACTCCTGATACTACTTTACCTCCATCAGTTAACCCAACAGGTGCTAGAATGTATCTTCTTTCTCCATCTTCATATTCTACTAAAGCAATATTAGCACTTCTATTTGGATCGTATTCAATACCAATAACAGTTGCTGTCATATCGTCTTTGTTACGTTTAAAATCAATTATTCTGTATTTTTGTCTATTTCCTCCACCTTGATGACGAACGGTAATTCTACCATATGAATTTCTTCCTGCTTTTTCTTTCTTCTTTGCAAGTAAAGATTTTTCAGGAGTTTTCTTTGTAATTTCATCAAATGTTGAAACAGTCATGTTTCTTCTTGATGGAGTATAGGCTTTAAAATGTTTCATTGCCATTTTTTCTTTCTCTCCTTTTAATTTATTTAAGTAGACTTTTTCCTGCTCTACTTAGCAGATATTCTTTATTATCCGAGTCATTTCTCGATATTTTGTTGCACATTATGCACCCATAAATTCTGAAATAGAATCTTTATACTTTTTAGAAACTTTGGTTTCTTTTCCACCTTTTGCAAGGTATTTTAGGTCACTTGGATTTGTATCAATTGTTACAATTGCTTTTTTCCAATCTGGTGTTTTTCCAGAATGTGCTCCTACTCTTTTTTCTTTTCCTTTAACAGTAATTGTATTAACATTAACTACTTTTACTTCAAAAAGCTTTTCAACAGCTCTTGCTATATCTACTTTTGTTGCCTTTTTACTTACTTTAAAGGTATACTTTCCATCTTGTAATCCATCATTACTTTTTTCTGTAATAATTGGTTTTATAATAATATCTTCTGGTCTCATTGTTATATGTACACCTCCTCTAACTTTTTAACAGCATCTAGAGTAAGTACAAGATTTTTATATTTTAATAAATCATATACGTTAATTGTATTAACTAAACTTGTTTTAACTCCTTCAATGTTTCTTGCTGATTTTTGTACATTTTCATTTTTTTCTGGTAAGACAATTAGTATTTTTCCTTCTACTTTTAAATTTGATAAAGCATTTACCATATTTTTTGTTTTAATTTCTTTTAATTCAATTTTGTCTACTACAACTAATTCTTTTTCTAATACTTTTGAACTTAAAATAGAACGAATTGCTAATCTTCTTTCTTTCTTATTTACTCTATATTTGTATGAACGTGGTTTTGGTCCTAATGCGATACCTCCACCAACCCAGTGTGGAGCACGAATACTACCTTGTCTTGCACGTCCTGTTCCCTTTTGTCTCCATGGCTTTTTACCACCACCAGAAACTTCTGCTCTTGTTTTTGTGCTTCCTGTTCCTTGTCTTTGGTTAGCTAAATAATTGATAAGTACACTATGTACAATTCCTTCATTTGGTTCAATTCCAAAAACTTCTTCTTTTAATTCTACATCGCTAACCTTTTTACCTTCTATATTATATACATCTATTTTAGGCATGTTTTATCCTCCTTCCTTTCTATTTCGTAGCTTTAACAGCTTGCCTAATTTTTAGTAGAGAACCTTTTGCTCCTGGAACACTACCTTTTACTAAAATAACATTTTTGTCTAAATCAATTCTCACAACATCTAAATTTTGGATTGTAACAGTTTGTACTCCCATGTGTCCAGGAAGTTTTTTTCCTTTAAATACTCTTCCTGGTGTTGATGTTGGTCCCATTGAACCTGGTCTTCTATGATACATTGAACCATGTCCCATTGGTCCTCTTGATTGTCCATGACGTTTAATAACACCTTGGAAACCTTTTCCTTTTGTTGTTCCTTGAATATCTATCTTCTCCCCAGCTGTAAACACATCTACTTTTAATTCATCTCCAACTTTTACATCAATTGAAGCTACTCTAAATTCTCTTAAATGTTTTTGGTTTGCAATTCCTGCTTTTGCAAAATGACCTTTTGCTGGTTTATTCATATGTTTTTCTTTTACCTCGCCGAATCCTAATTGTATAGCATTATAGCCATCTGTCTCAGTAGATTTTACTTGTGTTACGGCACAAGGTCCTGCTTGAATAATTGTTACTGGAATAACCATTCCTTTTTCATCGAAAATTTGTGTCATTCCTATTTTCTTTCCGATAATTGCTTTCATTATAATTTCCTCCTATACGTTTCACCGCATAAGTTATCTGTAAAACTGACTGTATTTGTTACAGCTAACTTAAACTATTGGCTGACCTTTTGCCAGCATGGTTTTTTAATTTTGGAGTATTAGTAAATTTTCATTTCCTAATACATACATACTAATTTTTCATCTTCAAATTATAATTTGATTTCTATTTCAACACCAGCTGGTAAATCTAATTTCATTAAATTGTCAACTGTTTTTTGTGTTGGATATAAAATGTCAATCACTCTTTTATGTGTTCTCATTTCGAATTGTTCTCTTGCATCTTTGTATTTATGAGGACAACGTAAAATTGTTACAACTTCTTTTTGTGTAGGTAATGGAATAGGACCTGAAACTTTAGCTCCTGTTCTTTTAGCAGTATCTACTATTTTTTCAGCAGACTGATCTAAAACAACATGATCATAAGCTTTTAATCTTATTCTGATTTTCTCGCTTCCTACCATTTGTTTTGTTGTTGCCATAAGTATTTCCCTCCTTAAAATAATTTGTACCTTGGCAAGTTTAAACGCACCCTGGTGTTTCTTGTATCACCATATAAAAACCCAAGTTCCGCATGTGCCTCTTGGGATAAGTGCTTTCTTACCGCCCGGTCTAAGCCAAGACATACTCCATGGAAGTTCCCTCCACCCGTAAGGATGTAGCCACATTCCACTTCATCGCAAATCTACATGCTTATCTATTATATAACGCTTATTTCCGTATGTCAATACAAAAATTTCATTTTCTGTCATTTTTTTGTAACATTTCTCTATCTTATTTGCTTTTTTATAAATTCTATAGTATAATTGATTACATAAATGACCTATCAAGGTAATTGAAAGGAGATTTGAAATGTACTTGGGTTTTGATTTGTATCGTGATGACTCCATTAAGGACTTAGATGAACGGATAAATAAGATTAATACGTTCTTATCTAAACAGTTGTCCTCTAGTAGTGATCATCGTCACTTTGGAGTTTTTTTACTTGCTCCTAAACGGTTGGTAGCAAGCACTTCTATGTTTTATCTTGCTAAATGTCAGTCTCGAACGCAGTATCGTTTATGCATTGAATTTTTCCCTGACAAACATACTGCTCCTATTCCTGAATTAGAATTAGTATACGATTTAGGAAAAACATCTGATTATTATGATTATTTACAATCTGATGTGAAAGCAATTTCCTATTTAAGTGCATACACCGATCAGGTGGAAGTCATATTTATAAAAACTCCTATTGCATTATCTATTCTTTTTAAATTTGATGATAATAATCCCAATATAAAGAGAATAAAAAACCATCTCGAATTCTTAATTCCAGACATTTTTGCTAAAAATTAAACAACCTTTCTTAGCGCTAGACTTTATGTCTAGCGCCATTTCTTATTGTATTAGAAATAGTATTGATAATTTTTCATTTTATTCATATAATACTACTAATAAAAGAAAGGAGATTGTTATGTTTCGTAAACAAATTGATTTACTAAAAGAAGATATCATTCATTCTACCTGTGAACTCATTCAAATTCCAAGTGTTTTTGAAGAATCTTCTAATCCCTCTACCCCTTTTGGTAAAAACTGCAATATTGCACTAGAATATATGTTAGACTTAGGAAAACAATTGGGATTTCGCACAAAAAATCTTGATGGATATTGCCGGTTATATTGAATTTGGGCAAGGAGAGGAAATACTTGGTATTATTGCTCATTTAGATGTTGTTCCTGCAAAAGACAGTTGGACCTTTCCTCCTTTTCATGCCACAATTACGGATGGTAAAATTTATGGACGTGGGGCTATTGATGATAAAGGACCTGTTATGGCTAGTCTATACGCTATGAAAACTATTATGGATAATTGCAATGTAAATAAGAGAGTTCGTCTTATTTTAGGATTAAATGAAGAAAATGATTGGAAATGCATTGAGTATTATAAGAAGAAAGAAGAAGCACCATCTTTTGGTTTTAGTCCTGATGCAGATTTTCCTTGTATATATGCTGAAAAGGGATTGTTAAATGTCTTTTTATATTCTCATAACAAGCAAGACTCTATACAAATTATTCATATTGATTGTCATAATAATCCTATTAATGTTGTTCCAAAGTATTGTAGTATAACACTTTTAGTGGATAATTGTATTTCTTGTGATGACTGTATGCACAACTTAAAAATGTTTGTGGAAAAGTATAATTTTAATATTGATATAAAAAAAGAACATAATCGTATTATCCTAACTTCATATGGAATTAGTGCACATGCCGCACATCCTGACTTAGGAAAAAATGCGATTTCTCAAGTTTTAATTATTCTTTATGAGCTATTCCAACACTATTCTATTTCAAATTCGTTGTTATCTTATTTTTATGAAAAGATTGGATTAGAATATGATGGAAAAAGTTTAGGAATCAACTTAAATGACGAATCTGGTTTTCTTACTTTAAATGTAGCTAATTTAACCATACAAGCTTCTAAACTTGTCCTTGGTATGAATTTACGCATTCCTATTCATACCAATATTGAAACTATAAAAGAGAAAATTCTTGCTTCTACTCCTACTTTTATAAATACTACCTTCTCTGGTGAAAAAAAGGCTTTATATCTTCCAAAAAATCACTGGCTTGTTCAAACACTTTGTCATGTTTTTAACAACACAACTAAGCTTAACGCATCTCCCATCACTATTGGAGGGGCAACCTATGCAAGAGCCTTTCCAAACTTTGTATCTTTTGGTTCTAACATGCCAAACCAAAAAGATATGTGCCATCAAGTAGATGAATTTATTTCAATTGATAATTTAATACTCGCAACAAATATTTATGCAAATGCTATTTATGAATTGTGTTGTTAAGTAAAAGAAGAAAAGAGATGATTTACATTTTTCCTCTCTTTTCTTCTTTTTATCTATGTTTTATCCTAGACAAATATATTTATTCATAATTTTATATATCACAATTTCATAATGAATTCGTACTTTTACTTATTCTTCTATTAACTCCTCTTTTTCCTTTATTTCTTGTAATATTGGTACATCATATTGTTCTAAAATATATCCTAAATCCTTAGAAAATTCCCTTAACATAACAATTTTAATTGTTGCTTCTTTACTGCTTGTATAATCATCTATCAATTGCTTTAATTGTCTTATATTTTTCATTTCTGGTTCTATTTCTGTTGGATATAGTTTAACACGATTTACTAGTTTTTCTTTAATTGTTACAATATCTTCATTGCTTGCACATGAAATTCTTTGAAACATTTGAAATACATCATAATACTTAAAAATTGGTACATTCATACATTCTTTATCAAATCTTTCATAAAAGTCCTCCATACGCATTGGTATGCATTTAAAAATTTCATCTGCTTTTTCAATATACATTTTATCTTTTAACTGTACATTTAATTGGTTAAAATGTTTTAGTATTTCTTCAATATCTGAATTAACCTCTCCTACTGTAATTTCTGCTAATTCCTCTTCTACATTGTCACAATAGTCAGAAGTTAAGGAAGCTATATTCATTCCATTAAAAAATACACTTTTGATGGTTTTCATGTCATGACTAATAAGTCCTTTTTTTATAAAGTAACTAAAATAAGCAAATAGTTTTACAACATCGATTAAACGTACTTTCCCATCTTTTACATCTTCTATTACTTCTTCTATTACATTTTCAAATTGGTCGTCTGTAATTTTCCAATACTCTTCTGTTAATAATCTTTTATAACCTGGAAGTTTATCAGTATCAATTGTGTTAATAATCACCTCCATATTTTCTTTAAATGTTTTCATATTAAAAATTCTAGTACGTACATAAATTTCAATAAATTTAAAGAAACGATATTCTGCTTTAAAGTTATAATAATAATTATTATCAAATTCTTTTATATAGAATTGTCGATTATCGGTTAGTAGTACTCTTGAAGATACCAAAATTGACTTGTATTCTTCGTTGTCTTTAATATTGACAAATTTATCTTTTGTAATCTTTCCTGCTTTTATTTCAAATGAAACCGCAATTGTAAAAATAAGCATAGTTTGTAATACTCGATTATTGGTATTAGGATAATAGTTATTTACCATATCAAATATCTTACGAAAATCATTTAAGGCATGCTTTAAAATTCTTAGGTTTCTAGTACCACTTTTGTCAAAAGTAGAAATAATCAAGCCTGTATTTTTTCTTAAAAAGCGAATGAGTTCTTCGTTATTTTCATATCTCATCAACAACCCATTTATAATATAAGTAAACTCTGGTGCATATTCAAATGTCTCTCCTATTAGTTTTTCTTTTATTCTTTCGTAATCATTTGCTTTATCAAATACATATTCAATTTTGTCTTGAATTTTTTCTACCATTGGTTTATCACTTACTTGTGCTAAATCTCCTTCTTTATCTAACAAGTATGTTGCAATAAATGTTTTCATTTCTAAATTGCTACTTTTTAATTTTGTGGATAGTTCTTTTTCATTACAAATTATAATGGTTTTAATGTGATCATGTTCTACAAAGTTATTGATATATCCTAAGATATCAATAACATCTACATTTGCTCTTTCTAAGTCATCAAAGCACAATACTTTATCATCCGTTGTAAAAAACTCTTCATAATCTATATTATCTCCATTTTGTGTTACCCCAAAGAAGTTTGCCATATCTAATCCTGTTTTGGCATACTCTGGTATGGTAGTTTGCTCATTTGCTTGCATATAGCGTTTTAAGTTTTTATCCATTAGTTGGGTCGTTTCAATAAATATTTTTTTACTAATTTCTTCTAAATTGGAGATTCCATATAATGACATATAAATCGTTGTATACTGCTTACCGATTTAATTGCATTGATTCAATTTTATTTTTGATTTTATGATTCCAAAAATACGTTTTTCCGCTTCCCCATTCACCATTTATCATAATGGCATAATCGGTATAATCATTTCGTACATAATCTAAAATACTTTCTACTAATTCTTCCATTCTTCACCTCATCCTTTTAATCCTTGGCAAGTGTTAATACACCAATTTCTTTTGCTCCTGCTACTTTTAATACTTTGCTACATTCATTTACTGTATTTCCTGTTGTATAAATATCATCAAATAAAACAACCTTTTTATTTTGTACCAATTGCCTATTTTTTATGTGATATGCAGCTTGAAGGTTTGTCTCCCTTTTTTCTTTATTTAGCTTACTTTGTGGTAACGTATCTTTTACTTTATATAAAATATGATGTCCATATTGCAAATTTTCTATATCCTTGGCAAGCTTTTTAGCAATTAGTTCACTTTGGTTGTATCCTCTTTGACCGTTTTCTTTTTTTACTAATTGGAACTGAAGTCATTATATCATAAGTTTTTAAAAATCCACATATTTTTTCATTATTTAAAATAATTTTTGCAAATCCTCTACAAAGATACGTTTTTTCGTTAAATTTGTATTGCAATATTTTTTGTCTTATTATATCTTGGTAATCAAATAAGTACATATGTGTTGTAAAATGTTTGGTTAAATAAATTTTCTTTTTGTTTCTTTGTAATTTTCTTATTTTAACATAACATTTATTGCAAATATCTTGTTTGGAAATGCTCCCACATATGCCACATACATTTGGGTAAATTAGTTGAAGAATATTTTCTATCATATCTTCCTCCTTTTAGAAGTATTCGTTCTTGTTCTATTTTTATAATTCTTCATAAATATGTTTCAATTTATAAGTTAAACCTGTATTACGTTTTTTTGTATCTGAATTTTGAAGCATTCCTTGAATAATTCTATCTTGACTAATTATAATAAGTAATTTTTTGGCCCTTGTGATGCCTGTATATAATAAATTCCTTGTTAATAGCATATTAGAAGATGGTGGAACAACCATAATAACAACATCAAATTCACTTCCGTTGGGCTTTATGTATGGTGATGGCATAAGCATGTTCAATTTGGTCTAAATCCGAAAAAGCATACCATGCTGTTTTTTCATCATCAAACTTTATTTTTACTTGTTTTTCTATTTCGTCTATTTTTTCAATGATGCCCATTTCTCCATTAAATACTCCACTTCCATATTCATATTCTGGCTCTTGTTTTTCCCAATAGATATCATAATTATTTCGTATTTGCATAATTTTATCCTGCTCACGAAATATCACTCCCATACTATTTTTCTCTTTTTTAAAGCTAGATGATGGATTAAGTGTTTCTTGTAAGACTCGATTTAATTCCTTAGTGCCTAAATTTCCTTTTTTGGTTGGTGAAAGTACTTGAATATGTTCAAAAAAGTTATAATCTCCAAATTTTGAAAGTCGGCTACTACTTAAACTTAATACTTGATATATCATTTCTTCTTGTGTATCTGGTTTAATATAGAAAAAGTCCTCTTTAGATTCCATTTTTTGAGCTTCTTCTTTTGTTAAAAATGTTTGTCCTTCATTTACTTTATGAGCGTTTACAATAATTTTGCTTTTTTGTGCTTGTCTAAAAATTTTGTCTAAATGAATGGTTCTTATTTTTTCTGATTGTATTATATCTTTTAAGACACTTCCTGGACCTACTGATGGTAATTGGTCTACATCTCCTACTAAAATTAGTTTAGTTCCTTTATAAATTGCTTTTAAAAGATAATTCATCAAAAATATATCTACCATAGATACTTCATCTACAATAATTACATCTGCATCAATTGGTGCTACTTCATGTTCAAAACTATTTTGAATTCCTTCTTCTTCTATTTTTCCAATTTCTAATAAACGATGTAATGTTTTTGCCTCTTTTTTAGTTGCTTCTGTCATACGTTTTGCTGCTCTTCCTGTTGGTGCACATAGAACAAGTTTTTTGGTTTGATTTTGAAATAAATCAATAATAGTTTTTATAATGGTAGTTTTTCCTGTTCCTGGTCCTCCAGTAATAATACATACATTTTCTTTATTTACCATTTCAATAGCTTCTTTTTGCTTGTCTGATAATTCAAAATCTGTTTCTTTTTCTAATTTTTTTAATTCTTGTTTTAATTTTTTGATTTCTTTATTGTTGTTACTATTTACAAGTTCTATTAACCTTTTTGCAATTCCTAGCTCTGTCATATAATAGGTATATAAGTATACTAATTTTATTTCTTCTTGCTCCTCTATTACAATTTCTTTTCTTACATTTAAGTTGATTAAACTATTTTCAATTACTTCTTGTTCTACTTGTAACAAATCTTTTACAAATATAATAAGTTTCTCCTTTTCTACACAAGTATGTCCGATTATAACTAATTCGATTTAAACTATACTTGATTCCACCTTCTACTCTTTTTTCATTATCATATGCAATACCAATATCTTTCGCCATTTTGTCGATTTGTTTAAAATCAACCCCTCTTGCGATGTCTACTAACATATAGGGATTTTCTTCTATTTGCTTGATGGCATTTACTCCTAACAATTGGTATACTTTTTTAGCATTTTGTGGTCCAATTCCAAAACGTTCTAAATAGCCAACAATTTGCCACAACTCCCAGTTTTCATTAAAATCTTGCGCCATCATGAATGCTTTTTCTTTTGTAATCCCCTTAATAGAAGCTAATTTTTCTGGTTCATATTTAAAAATATGAATGGTATCTTCTAAAAAGGTATTCACAATTTTTTTTGCTGTTGATGGTCCAATTCCTTTAATGGTGCCATTTGATAAGTATTGTTCTAATGCTTCTAATGTTTGTGGCATCATTTTTTCAAATGAATCGATTTTAAATTGTTTGCCATATTCTTGATGGGTTACATATTTTCCCATTAGTTTTAAGGTATCTCCCATATGAATAAAAGGGAGATAACCTACAATGGTTATTTCTTCTTCATCTGTTTCAAATGTTGCTACAGTATAACTATTTACTTCATTTTGATAAATAATTTCATTTAGTCTACCTTGTATTTCCAAGTTTATCTTCCCTTCTTTGTTTTTTATCTTACTTACTATATCACAAGAAAAAAAATAGTACAATTGTTTTATTAAAAACTTTGCACTATTTTTGTTAATGTTCAGACATAGTTCGCATAAATATAGTATATATCTATTTTATATACAAGACAACTCGAAAACCGCAAATGAATTGAGTCTTCTTCTCTGGTATCCCACCATATCGAAAACATACTGGTCTCGTATTAGAACTAAAGTTAGCTGCTCCTCCACGAAGTTCTCTGTATATATTGTTACTATTTCCTCCAAAAAATGATAATTCTTCTGTCCATTCATTAAGATTTCCTGCAACATCATATAGATTCTTCCTTTTGGCTTCTTCACTTGCTCCTGTCGTCCATAAATATCCATTCCTATCAGATTCTCCTACTGGTTTTATTGTATTAGTACTCCATACAGTATCAAATGAATCTTGATACCAATAGCCTGATGAATTATAATATATATAAGATTTTCGTCCTAATGTAATAGTAGGAGTCACATTAGAATAATTTCCGAACGTTTCTGAATTAGTTAATTCAGATTCATTTTTGCTTGTCATCCAATTAATCATAACATCCCACTGCGTTCCTGTAACTAGTCCACTACTTACGTAATTTGTATCATACATACTTTCTGCATTCTTTTTTGATTGTGACCAATCAATAAAATTCCATGGTACAATTCCAGCTTTACTTTGTGGAATTCCTTCCTTATTATATATTAAATTTGAACCAGTATTTTGTTGTTGAATTTTACTTTCTTCTATTTGTGTCGCAAGTCCTGCTTCATAACGACCAATATAAAAACCACCATATTTTTTTACTTGCATTTTCTCTGGATATGAGATTGTTTCGTCCCAATAGGCATCAGTTCTATTTTCTATTTCTCCTTGCCCCCAGTTTGTTTTAATATAATTTTCTTCATCACATGGTATCCACACAAATTGATTTCCTTCTAGCGTTTTAGTTATTTCTTTTACACTTCCATCATCATTTAATACAGCTTCTATTCCTGATGGTATATCAACTTGCCCTATGTATTTATTTTTATCATTTGGGTTATCACTAATTACTACTCCACTTCCTAATTTTCCTCCTACATAATAAAAACCTAATGGTATTGGTACTATTTCTCCATCTCCTACACTCACTGCATATACACTCCCTATTGTTTTGGAAGCAACTATTTGTGTTCCATTACTAGTCTCAATATAACTTGGAGTTATCGTTTTCCATTTATCTGGTATTGCAACTAGTGTCCCTACTTCTGTTTCATTTGTATTTTCTGGCAAAGTTTGACTTATTATTTCTTCCCAGAATTTTTCTAATTCTTTTTCTTCTTTTATGCTAGCATCTAAATAGTTCTTCCCTGCTGTTTGTGCCATATGAAAAATTCCTCTATCTCCTATAGTTAATCCGTAAGGTAATTCCTGCTAATATTAAAAGTACAATAATCGTAATAACCAGTGCAATCAATGTAATTCCTTGATTCTTTTTCCTATTCATAACTCCATCCTTTCTCATCTTATGTTTATGTATAATTTCTTAAGCTATTTTATATAACTTATTTCTTATTGTCAACATATCTAGAATTTTTTATTCCTTTAAATTGATAGAATTTTTGTTCATCTATCTGTTTTTTTACATTAAACCTTTTTCATATTTCCACGAAAGAATACGAATTACTGCTTTGTTTATCATATCTTGGGTAATTTTTCCATTATTTAATCCAGTTTTTACTGCATTTATAATGGTTTCGTAGTCTATTTTTTGTTTTGTTAGTTTATCTTTTGTAGTATTGTCAACAGAAATGATAATCATATCATTTCCTGCCAAAATAGCCTCAATGATTGCGTCTTGTGTTGTGTATTTATCTTGAATTGCTCCCATATTGATGGCATCTGTTATAATAACTCCTGTAAAACTTAAATCATTTCTTAATAATTCATGCACCTTTTTTGAAATAGAAGCAGGTGCATTTTTATCAATACTTGTTACTGTATTATGACTTATCATGACTGCTTCTGCTTTTTCTTCGATTCCTGCACGAAATGGTTCTAGGTCGTTATGAAGAAGTTCTTCATAGGTTCTTTCATCAATTGCTGTTTTTGTATGAGTATCTTCGTTATTCCCATAGCCTGGGAAGTGTTTTAGTGTATAGGATACTTTCGTGTCTTTGCTAGCACGAATTACTGTTTTTGCATAAAGAGCTGTTATTTCCTTTGGCTGTTGTATACTTCTTTGATACATATAATCTTTTGGATTTGTTGCAATATCGATAACTGGTGCAAAATTGAGGTTAATACCTAAATTGCTTAGTATGTTGCTTTTTTGAATAGTATCTTTTTTTATTGCCTCTAATCCTCCATTTTGATAAAGTTCACTTGGTGATTGAAATGGTGCTTTTACTAGTTTTGGGTTACTACTAACTCTTACAACCTTTCCACCTTCTTCATCTACTGCAATAAAAAGTGGAATTTGCGATTTTTTTTGAAGATGCTCAATTCCATTTTGTACTTGTTTGTCAGTTTTTCCTTCAAAAAAATCTTTAAATAATAAATACCCTCCAAATTGATATTTTTCTAAATCCTCTATGTTACTATTGGTAGAAGTACCTATAATAAATAGTTGTGCAATTTTTTCTTCTAGTGTTAATGTTTGTAATTTTTCATTTGCTTTTCCATAATATGCACCAAATATATCATTTCTTTTATTATCCACTTCTTCTATCCCCTCTTCTATTTTGTTTTTATTCTCCAATTTAGCAAATCCCACTTCATTTGCCTGCAATCGCTTAATTACTATAATTGCTATTACCATAAAAATTAAACTTATTAAAACAAAATATTTTATTCCTCTTTGCACTTTTTTCCTCCTATTGTGTTTTATTATTTTCTTTCTATTATATGTTATTTTCAAGATAGTAACACCATTTCTAATTTTTAAAAGCGAAGGTTTATTTTCCTCCGCTTTTTTTCTTATTCATCATCATATTTATCAAATTCTTCGTACTCAATTTGAATTGGTTGTTCTTCATTTTCTGGATGCTCGTATTCGTATTCATATACAATATTTGGTGCTCCAGTATTTCTTTTTGGTCTTGTTTTTTGTGCTACTTTTTCTTGTTTTTCTTCCTTTTGTTTTGATTCCTCTTTCTTTTGTCTTATTTCCTCTTGTCTTACTTTATTTTTTTCCTCTTTTTTATCTTGCATCACTTTATTCATTAAATTATTGGCTTTTTCTACTAAATCTGGCATATAGTCTAATAGACGGTCAATAGAAGAAGAATGATTCACTGGTAATAGTTTTACTCCACTTCCTTGGATTACTAAAAATGCAACAGGGTTAATATTCACTCCTGCTCCTGAACCTCCCCCAAAAGGTAAATTATATTGAATTTCCTCTTCCTTTTCTTTTTTGGTATACCCTTCAATCGCCTCTGTTCTAAATTCACTTCCTCCTGCCGCAAATCCAAAACTTACTTTCGAAATTGGAATAATTACAACATTATTTGAAGTTTCGATTGGTTCTCCAATAATGGTATTTACATCAACCATATCTTTAATATTGTTCATAGCTGTAGTCATAAGACCTTCGATTGGATGCTCGCTCATATTTTCTCTTCTCCTTTCTTTTCTTTACAACATAATAGATGATACTGATAATATGTACCAATTTTACCTGAATTATACAATTAAGTATTAGTTTTATTCTATTTTTATCTTCATAAATTGGTAACATTCTATATTCATATTTTTCTTTATGATAACAACCGAATATATTTTGCAAGTACAATTCCTAATACACTTGCTAGTAATGCTAGTAAATATGAAGTAATAATCACATCTTTTGTCCCAAGCTCTAAATTTAGATGAAATTCCTCCAATTCAATATTTAATTTTTTTAATCGTTTTTTTATCTCTTCTTTGTCTAATATTTCTTTTCCTACCCTTTTTAGGTTCACTTTTTGAATTTTTTCTTTTAATTTTACTTTATCACTTATTTTTTGTATTATTTTTGGTGTAATTACTATTTTGGCAATGCTTAATCTTTTCCATAGCTTAAGCTGTAATAAAATCTTATAATCAAATTGCATTGTCTTCTTTTTGTAATTGGAAATTTCCAATTTTTCAATAGTAACCTTTATACTAGCTACCATAAGGGTTATTGTCAAAAGTATAATAAATAATACCATTAAAAAAACTATTATCATAAGCTCACCTTCTTATAATAATAGTTTTTCCAATTTTTTCTTGGTTATTCAATCGACAAGTCTAAATCTAAATCAAAGTAAAATTCCACTCCATCCTCTTGATTAATAACACCATATTCTTTTTTATAATTATTCATAATTGCTTTAACCAAAGATAGTCCAATACCAGTTCCTCCATTTTCCCTATTTCTTGACTCATCCACTTTATAAAAACGATTCCATATTCTTGATAAGTTTTCTTCACTAATATTGTCACCTGTATTAAATACACTTACTCTTACTGTATTTTTTTCAATATTAGAAACCATATGAATTTCAATTATTGTTTTACCATTTTTTGGTTTTGCATGCTTTACAGCATTAGTAAAATAATTTGTAATAACCTGTTCAATATAAAAATCATCTGCCATTACAAAAATAGCTTCTTGCTCATCTAGTTTTATTTCTATTTGTTTTTCTTCTAACATTACTTTTGATTTTCGAATAACTTCTCTTATCAGTTCACAAATATCAAATCTTTTATTATTAAATTCTCGCCTTCCGTATTCTAGCTTCATAAGTTCTAATAATTGCTGTACTAATTTGTCCATTTTATTTGCTTCATCTAAAATCACTTCTGCATAAAATTTTCGATTTTCTTCATCTGTATTTACGTTTTCAATAAGTCCTTCGGAATAACCTTGTATTAACGCAATTGGTGTTTTTAGTTCATGTGATACATCTGAAATAAATTGTTTCCTCATTTCATCTATTTTTGATTTTTCCTCAATATCTTTTTCTAGTTCAATATTGGTTTCTCTTAATCTCTTAATGGTCCTTTCTAACTTTTCAGACATAATATTGATACTTTTTCCTAAGTCATTAATTTCATCATCTGCATCTGTTGTACAATATTTATGACTAAAATCCAATTTAGACATTTTATTGGCAATAGCATTTAATTCTAAAATTGGACTCGTAAACCTTCTTGAAATAAATGAAACTACAATTCCACCAATTAAAATTGTAAATCCACCAATGAGATATAGAAAATTATTTGAAATTTTAACACTATCTTTTATCGAAGCAAAGGGCATTCTAATATAAAGTTGATAATCATTTTGTAATTTTGCTGTAAACATTAAAAATGTAATGTCTTTACTACTATCTTCAAATTTACGTATGGATACTTTTTTGTCTTTATATACTATATTTTTTTGACTCGTTTGTAATATTACATTGATTGTATTCAAATCATTAATATTAGATAAAAAATCTCGATTTGAAGAGTAAATAATAGTTTTATTGTTATTTTGGATTAGAATATCTAAATTATTGTTAATCGAGGCTTTTTCTAGTTCTAATCGAATTTGTGTATTATCCGTTTGTCCTTGTATGTAATAATTGTTAATTTTATCATAAATAGAAATTAAATTTTTTGTTTTTGTATATAAGTAAAAGGATTCTAACACAAAATTATTCGTTACAATTAAAAATGCAATGATAATAATAACAACAATGCAAAGAGTACAAAATAGCTTAATTCGTATGGACTTAAATTTGTTTTTGATTTGCTCCATTTCTACTTTTTCACCTCAAATTTATAACCTACACCTCTCATTGTTTCAATGTATTTCCCTTTTTTTCCTAATTTGTGTCTTATCTTTTTTATATGACTATCAATTGTTCTAGAATCTCCATAATAGTCATAATTCCATACATTGTTTAAGATTTTATCTCTTGATAAGGCAATTCCTTCATTGTCTACTAAATATTTTAAAAGTTCATATTCTCTAAGGCTCATATCCACTTCTTTGCCTTCTACTTTTACTGTTCTTCCATCTGCATTAATTTCAATTCCACCATAATCTTTAATTTCATTTTGGTTTCCTCTTGCTCGATTTAAAATAGCTTCTACTCTCGCTACTAAAATTTTAGGGCTAAATGGTTTTGAAATATATTCATCTACACCAAGTTCAAATCCAAATAATTCATCTTGTTCTTCTCCTCTTGCTGTTAACATTACAATAGGAACCTTCGATTCCTGCCTTATTTGTCTTAATACTGACCAACCATCTAATTTTGGCATCATTACATCTAGTAAAATAAGTCCAATCTCTTTTTTATGTTCATGATAGAGTTCTAATGCCTTTTCTCCATCTTCTGCTTCTAGTACACTAAATTCTTTTTGCGCTAAAAAATCCTTTATTAGTTTCCTCATTCTTGCTTCATCATCTACCACAAGTACTGTTACATTATTCATATTTTCAACTCCTACGCTTTAAAATATTATTTATTATATCTTGTGATTGTGTCTTGTTTGTGAAGGTATGTTTCTCTTACAATAAATTTTCTAATTTTTCTTCTAATTTTACTCTCTGTTGACCAACAATTTCCTCAAATTGCATTTTTATTTCATCTGTTAAATAAATACCACCGGCATGGTTTTTCTTCTTCTTTTTCTTTTACTAAAATAGCAATATTGTTTTTATCTCCTGAAAAGAATTTAATGGCACCTCTTAGTTTTTCCTTTTTTTCCTCTTCTAAATTCGTAATATCAATTACCAATTTTTTATCCTTCTTTTCTCCAAATTCGGTTATCCTATTTGCTACAATTTTGGTATCATCATCTTCTCGAACGCTTAATCTTCCTTCTATTACAACAATTTTGTCATTTAACAAAATTTCAGAGCATGCTTGATAGCAATTTTCAAATAAGATAATTTCTACCTGCCCATACAAATCTTCTACTGTTAAAAATGCCATTAGTTTATTACTTTTGGTATATTTCTTTTTTACACTACTAATAATTCCTGCTAATTTAACTGCTTGTCCATCTTTATATTCTGCTATATTAGTTTGTAATTCTGCTTCTTGCTCTTGTTGTATGCTTCTTATTTGCATGGTATTGATGTTTGTTTGTTGTTCAATTTGCTGTCTTAAAGGATCTAGTGGATGTCCTGAAATGTATAACCCTAACATTTCTTTTTCCATTGATAAAAGTTCTTTTTTCGAATATTCTTTTAAGGCTTGATAGCTATATTTCATATCATTCATTTGTTCATCTTCTGGTGCTAAATCAAACATGGTTACTTGTCCTTGTAGCATTTTTTTAGAAGAATCTGAAATGGTATCGATAATAGTTTCAAAGGAGGCCATAAGAGTACTTCTTGTTTGTTCAAATTCGTCAAATGCTCCTGCTTTAATTAAACTCTCTATACACTTTTTATTCACTGCCTCACTTTGCATTCTCTCACAAAAATCGGTAAAACTTGTAAAGACTCCTTTTTGTTCTCTTTCTTTTACAATGCTTTCTACTGCTGCAATTCCTACATTTTTAATGCTTCCTAATCCAAAACGAATTTTACCATCATCTACTGTAAATTTAGTAAAACTTTTGTTGATATCTGGTTTTAAGATTTCAATATGTAGGCGTTTACACTCATCAATATAACTAGGAACTTTATCCAAATTTCCTAAAAAGCTATTTAAGGTTGCTGCTAATAATTCTTCTGGATAATAAGCTTTCAAATATGCCGTTCGATAAGAAACAACCGCATAAGCAGCAGCATGGGACTTATTAAATGCATATTTTGCAAATTCCGCCATTTCATCAAATATCTTATTAGCAGCTTCCTCATCAATTCCATTTCGAATACAACCTGGAATTTCAATATTACCCTCTTTGTCCGTTTTTCCATAAATGAAATATTCTCTTTCTTTTGCCATGACCTCTAACTTTTTTTTACCCATCGCTCTTCTTACAAGGTCTGCTCGTCCTAATGAATAACCAGCTAAATCTCTTACAATTTGCATAACTTGTTCTTGGTATACCATACAGCCATAAGTAACATTAAGAATTGGTTCTAAAGCTGGATGTGTATATACAGCATGTTCTGGATCTAACTTATTTTTTATATACCTC
>CATLGL010000002.1 GCA_949935895.1 uncultured Clostridia bacterium | reverse complement strand
TCTGAATAGTAGTAGTGTCTTTGCACACATGATTAGAATCAATAAAGTTAGCTAATTCACTTAAAACAGGATGTTCAAAAATATTACTTACAGTAATTTCTATCTTAAAAGAGGATAAAAGGTAAGAAGCCAATTTTATTGCCAATAAGGAATCTCCACCTATTTCAAAAAAATGATTATTAGAACTGATTTTACTAATGTTCAAAAGCTTTTTCCAAATGTTAGCAAGTTCAATCTCTGTAGGAGTAGAAGGTTCTATAAAATTGTCATTTTCTGTATGAAAGTTAATTTCTGGTAATTTCTTTTTATCTACTTTTCCATTTGTGTTAATTGGTAAAACATCTAAAGGAATAATAAAACTAGGTACCATATAAGTAGGTAAAGATTGTTTTAAATAATTTTTCAGTTCGGTTACATCATAGTTAGTATTAAAAACAACATAAGCACAAATAAATTTGTCATTATTATTAGTATGAATTAAAGTAATACTTTCTTTTATGTTTGGATTTTGTAATATTTTAGAGTTAATTTCATTTAATTCAACTCTAAAACCTCTAATTTTAACTTGATTGTCAATTCTACCAATAAATTCAATATTACCATTAGGAAGCCATTTTACTAAATCTCCTGTTTTATAAATACGAGAATTATCAAAAACATTATTTAAAAATACTTTATCTGTTAAGGTTTTGTTATTTAAATATCCTCTTGCAACTCCATGTCCACCAACCCATAATTCTCCAGGAATACCAATAGGTTGTAAATTACCATATTTAGATACAACATAACAAGAAGAATTTGTAATAGGATTTCCAATAGGAATAGATTGTTCGTATATAGTATCAACTGTAAAACAACAAGAAAAAGTAGTGTTTTCTGTTGGACCATACCCATTAATGACAGATAAACTAGGATTAGAAACTTTTACCATCTTGATGTGTTTAGGAGACAGAACATCTCCACCAGTAAGTAAACATCTAACATCTTTAAAGATAGATGGATTTTGTTCACAAATTTGATTAAAAAGTGGAGCCGTAAGCCATAAAATAGATATTTTATTATTTTTTAAAAATTTTTCAAAAACAGAAATAGTTAATAAATCAGATTTTTTTATAATATACAATTCAAGTCCATTTAATAAAGCTGCCCAAATTTCAAAAGTACAAGCATCAAAAACAATAGAACCAGTTTGCAAAATTCTATCATTATCATTAAAAGAGATAAAATTAGTGTCTTTTACAAGTCGAACAATACTTTTTTGTTCAATCATAACACCTTTTGGATTTCCAGTAGAACCAGAAGTATACATGATATAAGCCAAATCACAAGGCAAATATGTATTAATAGGGGAAAAGGACTTAGAAGAGGTTTGATAAATGTCTTCATCTAAATCAATTGCTAAAATATTAACTTTAGTATCAAGCAAATGAGAAACTGAATGACTAGATAAAATTAGCTTTGTATTTGAATTATCTAGCATGTAATCAATTCTAGATTTTGGATAATCAATATCAATAGGAAGATAACAAGCACCTACTTTTAAAATTGCTAAAATTGCGATAATCATTTCTAAAGATTTATCTAAAAAAATACCAACAACATCTTCTTTTTTCAAAGAATAAGTCAGTAAATAATTAGCAAGTTGATTTGCTTTTTCATTTAAATCACCATAAGTTAACTGTTTATCATAAAAAACAAGGGCTACTTTGTTAGGAGAATTTTGAACTTGTTCTTCAAACAATTCAATAATTGTATGGTTGGTTAGTGAATCAGAAATTAAGTGATTAAATCCATACAAAATTTCATATTTTTCTTTAGAAGTTACAATTTCAATATCATGAATACCAATCATTTCATTACAAAGTACTTGATGAATCATATGCAAAATACGCTCGTGAATTGAACGAATTTCATCATCATCATACTTATTTACACGATAATCATAAGCAATATTAACACTACCAGTGTCATTTAAATCAAATAAATGAATATCAAGGTCATCTCCGCAATTACCATTAAAAGCCCATCTTGTATCATAAGATAAACCTTGCTCTATATTGGCTCTGGTAACTTGATAAGACATAACAATATTATATAAATTAGGTAAATTAGGATTTTTCTGTCTTAAATCTTCTAAAATATGTTGGTAAGAGTATTTTTGATGACGTAACATAGATAACGATTGTTTAGCAATATTACTTACAAAATCTTGAAAACTCAAGTTGTTTTGTAAATTCATTCGACAAGGAACAACATTGATAAACATTCCCATGGTATTTTTTTCTTTGAAATTAGTACGATTTAAAATAGGAGTTCCTATTACAACATCTTCAGAATTAGAAACTCTACTAATATAAATAGAAAAAATAGCCATAAAAAAGTTAAAAACAGAAATATTGGTTTGTTTACAAAAAACATTTATCTTGTCCATGTCTTTTTGAGGAATATTATATAAAATACGGTTTGCCTTACAAGAAAAATTATCTGTGTTTACAGCTTTGCTTGGAATGGATACAGCTTCTGGAATATCCTCAAAAACAGAATTCCAATATTCTTTGTCTTTTATAAATTTATTACTAGATACATAATTTTCTTCTGATTCGATATAAGCTGTATAAGAGGCAATAGCACTAATATCTATTTCTTCATTTTTAGATAAGCAAGAATAAATATGAACAATACCTCTTGCAACTAATCCAAGAGTCCAAGAATCAGATACTAAATGATGAACATTTACACTAAAACCACCAGTTCCATTAGGAAAGCGAAATAGTTCACAAATAAACATGTTTGAATAAATATCAAAAACATGCTCCATAAGATTTTTTTCTATATTAGCAACATCCTCTTGAGAGTTAACATCAACAATATTAACTTCAAAAGGAGTATATTGATCAACATATTGTTTAATTTCATTGTTTTCATTGTATAATCGAATACGAAGACTATCATTGTACTGTACCAAAAGATTTACTGCTTTTTTTAATATGCCAAAATCAATAGTTTCATGAATAAAAGCAGACCCACA
Source organism: uncultured Clostridia bacterium (assembly GCA_949935895.1). GTDB lineage: Bacteria > Bacillota > Clostridia > TANB77 > CAG-508 > RGIG8482. The sequence goes on along the minus strand of CATLGL010000002.1, from coordinate 27,354 downwards.
AATGTGGTTAATATTAGCACCTTTGAAGTATTGCTCTGTTAATAATATTGACTGTTGAGGAGCTGTTAAATCATATAATTTTTCACCCATAAATTTCACCCTTACATTTCTACATCCCATAAAGGACTAAAATCCCTTATAATTCTAATAAATTATATAGTTAAATACAAAAAAATAAAATACTTTTTAAAGATGTCATCAAAACTACACATGATTGTAACATGAGTGTAATAAATAACCGAGGCATACGGAAAAAAGTCGAAATCGGTCGTAAGAAAAAATCTTGTGAACTGATTAAAATATTTTAAAAATGGAAAGACTATATAAAACTAGATAAGAAGGTGTTTTTTAGAGTGTACAATAGAAAAAAAAGAAAATCCGATATGAAAAAAAATTTAAGTGTTGCAGTTGTTACTATGAGTTTTCTCTTTTTTATTACCATGACAGGTTTCTATTTATTTAATTGGTACATCAATATTGACATTAGTACTCCTCAGGCAGGGCAGTATGATGCAAAAAAAACATCTGTTACATTAAAAGAAGCCCAAGAGGAAAATAAAACAGTAACACAAATGATACAAGAGGTTTCTAGTTGTGTAGTGGGAATTTCAAAATTAAGGGATAATGGAAGTTCGGTGTTTTTAAAAGATGGGAGTACAAAGTTAGGATTAGGAACAGGAATGATTGTTTCTGAAAATGGATATATTTTAACAAATGAACATGTATCTGGCTCAAAATATAATACTTGCTATGTTACATTAGAAAATGGTAAAACCTATACAGCAAATGTAGTATGGTCAGATTCAGATTTAGATTTATCCATTATTAAAATCAATGTAATAGGATTACCATATGTGAAATTAGGAGATTCAGAAACAGTAGAAGTGGGAGAAATGGTATATGCAATAGGAAACCCAATCGGGTTTGAATTTCAAAGAACAGTAACAAGTGGAATCATTAGTGCAGTAAATAGAACGATAAAAATAGAAGAGGAAGAAAAAAGTTCATATATGGAGGACTTAATTCAAACCGATGCTACCATTAATCCAGGAAACAGTGGTGGACCACTTATCAATGTAAAAGGAGAAGTGATTGGTATCAATTCTGTTAAAATTACAACAGCAGAAGGAATAGGTTTTGCAAGTCCTGTTAATATTATAAAACCGATTTTGGAAAGTTATCAAAAAACAGGAGAATTTGAAGAAGCAAGTATTGGAATGTATGTTTATGATAAAGAAGTCATTCCATATATTGATAATACAATTAAAATTGATAATGGTATTTATGTTATTGATATTGTAACAGGAGGAGCTGCCGATATAGCAGGTATAAAACCAAACGACATTGTTACCAAAATAGATAACAAACTAATCAATAAAATGACAGAACTAAGAAGTTATATCTATTCGAAAAAACCAGGAGAAGAGATAACCTTACAAGTAGTAAGAAGAGGAATTACTATGCCAGTAAAAATTGTTTTAACAAAAAAATAAGAGAGTTATCTCTCTTATTTTTTATCCTATAGGAAAAATCAAAGATTTTTCTTAATAACAAGGCTAAATTACCTTAGGTTGTGCCGATTGCAAAGCCATTTTTTATAATCCATAAAAATGGTTATCAATACATAATTGAGCGCGACTTGCTGTTTTAGCATCCTCCTGTAAAGACTTTTCAATAAAGTCAGGATGCTCCTTTACAAACTTTTCCATACTTCCATCTGGATCGTTTATAAAGTCACATACTAAATCAAATTGTAATTTATCAATAATACCTTTTTCAAAAGCATCTTTAAATAAAGCTTCATCAATTGATACAAGACTATAAGAATGAATTCCTAAATCTTCTAATCTTTGTTTTCCACCTTGCCTTCTATCAACAACAGATAATGACCAAATAAGTTCTCCTCCTAAGTTTTGAATAGCAGGAATCCAAGCACGAATGAAACTAGAAGCAACAGTAATTAGGTCAGTTACATGAAGTACTTTTTTTCCAGCAATTGATGAAATTTCTCTTGTATTTTCCATTTTTTCATCACTGACATAAGTTGATAAATTTTTAAAAATAGTAATATGTGGTTTTTCTAATAAATAGGAAAGAATAATTGAGAAAAACCAATCTCTTCTTTCTCCACCAGAAATATAGTCAATTTCATTAATATCAATATTTTGTTTAATAAATTCTAACATTTCATCAATCACATGATGATAAATGGTATTTGCTTCATATTGTAATTTAACTCTATCAAGTAACTTTTTTGGAAGGCTTATAGCATCCTTCATATTTTCATCAATGAAGCTTAATAAATTAGTAGCTTCTTCCTCACTACCGATAAACAAAGTGTGTGTTAATAAAATAAGCACTAATTTTTCCAGAAGTTAACCAAAAAGGTTTATCCCCATGGCATACTTTAACAGCATTTGTTTCAAATAAATGTGATTTTAAATTATTCATATTTATAAGACCTCCTAAAATATCTTTCATTATGATAAAATAAAAAACGAATAATGTCAATAAAGAGAAATAAAATTCTCTTGTGAAAAAACAAAAAAATCTTGTAAAAGAAAAATAAAAAGAGTAAAATAAGAAAAAAAGGAGGGCAAATATGAAAAAGAAACAGAAACAAAAAAGAGCCATACTTTTACTAGCCATACTAATTATGATAATCGTATTGATAATAGGAGCCATACTAGTATTTAACAAAAAAGTAGAAAAACCAGAGGATACACTAAAACAATATTTTGCCTATGTTGAGCAAAAAAATTATGAAGCGATGTATGACATGCTTTCACAAAATAGTAAAGATACACATACAAAAGATGACTTCATTACAAGAAATCAAAATATTTATGAAGGTATTCAAACGGGGAATATTACCATAGAGGTAACAAACCTCCAACAAAAAAAGGAGGAGACAACTGTAAACTACCATATTTGTTTAGATACCGCAGGAGGAAAATTAGAATTTGATAATACCATGACAATGGAGGAAGAAGAAAAGAAAAATAAAATTGTATGGACCTCAAAAGATATTTTTCCAAAGCTTGCCAAAAACGATAAAGTAAGAGTAAAAACTTCCCAAGGAAAAAGAGGAAATATTTATGATAGAAATGGAATACTATTAGCAGGAGAAGGAACAGCCGCTTCTGTTGGAATTGTTCCAGGAAAAATGAATGAACAAACCAAACAACAAGATATTAAAACCATAGCTAACTTATTAGAAACAACAGAAGAAAAAATCAAACAAAACCTAAATGCAAGTTGGGTAAAACAAGATACATTTGTACCAATTCAAACCATAGAAAAAACAAATCAAACATTAAAAAATCAACTTTTAGCAATTAAAGGAATTAAAATTACTGATACCAAAGAAAGAGTGTACCCATATGGAGAAGTAACATCACATCTATTAGGATATACCCAAAACATTAGTAAGGAGGAATTAGAACAATTATCACAAAAAGGTTATACTTCAACTAGTGTAATTGGAAAAACAGGAATTGAAAAAGATTATGAAGAAGTATTAAGAGCGAAGAATAGTTGCGAAATTGTAATAGTAGATCAAGAAGGAAATACGAAACAAACCTTAACAAAGCCAGGTGTGGAGAACGGACAAGATGTTACCTTAACAATAGATGTAGCTTTACAACAGAAGTTATATAATCAATTCAAACAAGATAAAAGCTGTTGTGTTATGATGAATTATAAAACAGGGGAAATATTAGCATTAATTAGTACACCAACATTTAATTCAAATGATTTTTCGATGGGAATTACTACAACAAAATGGAATCAATTAAATAATAATCAAGCAAAGCCATTATATAATCGTTATAAACAAACATGGGCACCAGGCTCATCTTTTAAACCAATAATTGGGGCAATTGCAATAACAAGTGGAGTATTAGATCCAAACGAAAACTTTGGAAAAAGTCGGAACAAAGTGGCAAAAAGACTCTAGTTGGGGAGATTTTTATATTACAACATTAAAAGAATATGGAAACCAAGTAGATTTAAAAAATGCATTAATCAATTCAGATAATATTTATTTTGCAAAGGTAGCATTAAAAGTAGGTAATAGTAAAATGGAAGAGCAATTAACCAATATTGGGTTTGGTCAAGATTTAGAATTAGGGCAAAATGTTTCAAACTCAACCTATGGCCAAAATGGTAAAATATCATCAGAAGGACAACTTGCAAATACTGGTTATGGACAAGGTCAAGTACTAGTAAATCCAATTCATATGGCATCAGTATATTCTGCCTTCTTAAATGAAGGAAATATGGTAAAACCATATTTAGAAAAACAAGATAATAAACCAGTAGAATATTTAAAACAGGGAGTATTTTCAAAGGAAGCAGCAGATATTATAAAGGAAGCTTTAATACAAGTTGTTGAAAATGAGAAGGGAACAGCGCATAGTGCAAAAATTTCTGGAAAAACTATAGGAGGAAAAACGGGAACAGCAGAAATTAAAACATCAAAACAAGACGAAAACGGAACAGAAATTGGATGGTTTAATGCTTTTATCGATGATGCCAATAATCCTTTATTAGTGATTAGTATGGTAGAAGATGTAAAAGGTAGAGGAGGAAGCCATTATCTATTACCAAAAATTAAAGCAGTGTTTCAATAAATAAACATATAGGGAAACGATGAAAAGATTGTTTCCCTATATACTTTTGTAAGGGAAAAAAGAAATCCACAAAGTTATACACATATGTGGATAACTTTTGTGGATAAGGTGTGAATAGTAGCTATCGAATTAACTGATACCAAGTCTGAAACAAGAAGCCAGTCATACTCCACAAAGAGATTTGAGATACATCTTTTTGTGCAACAATATTAGAACGACCAATTACTTCACCATTTAAAGAATAAGTAACATCACCTAATACTTGCCCTTTTTTAATAGGAGCCTGCACAGTTTCTTCTAAATTAACTTGTTGTACCAAGTTTTTTTCTTCTCCCTTTTTAACCAAAGCACCAGTGGAGTTTTCCAAAATAGCAGCCACATTAGAAAGAGTTCCCTTTGTAACCGTAAGTGATTTTACAACTTCATCTTTTTTTCCAAACTCACTATAAGAGTAATTGCTAAATCCATAATCTAATAATTTTTGTGCCTCAGAAAAACGAACCTTTGTATTAGGAGCCTTTAAAACAACAGCAATTAAAGACAAATTATCACGAGTAGCACTAGCAGATAAATTATATAAAGCAACAGAAGTAGACCCTGTTTTTAAACCAGTAGCACCCTTGTAATTACGAATCAACTTGTTGGTATTAACCAAAGAAGATTTTCCATCACGTAAACTATCCATCCAAATGGTAGTGTAATTTGTAATATTAGGATGATTTACTAATAATTCACGAGACATTAAGCTAATATCATAAGCAGAGGTCACATGTCCATCTTCATCAATACCATGGCAATTTTTAAAAGTTGTATCATTCATTCCGAGCATACGAGCCTTGTTATTCATTTGAATAACAAAACCTTCTTCAGAGCCTGCTAAATATTCTGCCATAGCAACTGTACAGTCATTTGCAGAAACTACGCAAATTGCCTTTAACATTTCATGAACGGTTAATGTTTCACGAGTATCTAGCCAAATTTGAGAACCTCCCATATCTCTTGCTTTTTCACTACAAGGAATTGGGGTATCTAAAGTAATTTTTCCGACTATCCAAAGCTTCCATGATTAGTAAAATAGTCATAACCTTAGTAACACTAGCAGGTCTTAATTTCTCATGCATATGATGGTCATATAATACTTGCCCTGTATTTTGCTCAATCAAAACAGCACCACCACATTCTAAATTAAGTAAATTCGATTCAGAAGATGTTTGATTAAGATTAGCATTAACAATAGATGTGGTATCATCATAAGACCAAACAAATACATCATCACTAGCAGATGAAACAATAGGTGCAAAAAGTGTAATCACGAAAATAAGTAAAATAATTTTAGAAAGTATTCGATATATATTCATAAAAAACCTCCATAAAAAGCTTATTAAACCATATGCTTTATGGAGGTAAAATAGAATATAAAATTATTTATTCAATTGAAGACATTCTTTTAGAGCATTAAGAAGCTTTATAATTTCTTTTGGGGAATAACTTTTCAAATAGCATTCTTCTTGTATACTAAATTATAATGATACGTGTCAACAAATGTTATCTATTGTGCAAGGTAATTTCACGAAATATTATATTTTTGTCATATTTTATGAAATGACCCCATCTATTGTTTCTAAATAATTTAGAAACAATATTTGCAATATAATACAGAATAAGACAAAAATCAATAGATTGATTTAAAAAGAATAATATTGCAATTTTCATGTTATAAAAAAATTAGACAAAAATATTGCAAAAGCCTACGGAACATGATAGAATGTGACAAGAAATAATATTATTAGGAGGGATTATATGACAATCTTACTAAAAAACGGAAATGTAATTGATTATGCATCAAGATGTAATCAAAAAATGGATATTTTAATAAAAGACAGAAAAATTGCAAAAATAGCCAATCAAATTAATGAAGTAGCAGACAATACCATTGACTGTACAGGTCTTATGGTAATGCCTGGAATGATTGATATGCATTGTCACTTAAGACAACCAGGATTTGAATATAAAGAAACAATTGAAACTGGCTCTAAAAGTGCTATTAAGGGTGGTTTTACAACAATTTGTCCTATGCCAAATACCAAACCAACCCCAGATAGCGCTATTATTTTGAAAGAAATTATCAAGGAGGCAAACCGAGTAAATTTATGTAACATTCTTCCTTATTCAAGTGTTTCAAAAGGAGAAAAAGGAGAAGAATTAGTAGATTTTGAAGAAATGAAACAAGCTCGGTGCAATTGCTTTCTCAGATGATGGAATGCCAGTAGTAAGTGCTAAAATGATGAGAGAAGCCATGATAAAAGCAGATGAACAGGATACCTTTGTTGCATCACATTGTGAAGAAAAATCAGTAGCAGCAGGAGCAATTAATGCAGGAGAAGTAGCTGAAAAATTAGGAGTAGAAGGAGTACTTCCAGAAGCAGAAGAAATTATGGCAGCACGTGAAATTGTTATTTCTGAAACCAACCAAGTAAGAGGTCATATATGTCATATTAGCACCAAAACATCAGTTGCTATGCTTAGAGATGCCAAAAAAAGAGGGGTAAAAGTTACTTGTGAAACATGTCCACATTATTATAGTTTTACTGTAAAAGAGGTGTTAGAATCAGGAACCAATGCAAAAATGAATCCACCACTAAGAGAAGAAGAAGATAGACTTGCTATCATAAAGGGGTTACAAGATGGAACAATAGATGCCATCATTACAGACCATGCACCACATAGCGAGGAGGAAAAACAAAAACCATTAGCAACTGCACCAAATGGAATTATTGGATTTGAAACAGCACTTGCAGCAAGTATTACAAATTTAATCGAGCCAAAACATCTGGGCTATTTAGATTTAGTACGATTAACTTCATACACTCCTGCAAAGCTACTAAAATTAGAAACGAAAGGACAACTAAAAGAAGGATATGATGCAGATATTACCATATTTGACCCAAATATAGAATATGTATACGAAAAAGAAAGTATTGTATCAAAATCAAAAAACACACCATTTATTGGTAAAAAATTGAAGGGAAAAGTAATGTACACCATAGTAAATGGAAGAATTGTATATGAAAAATAAGAGAATTAAACATTAACGAAATCTAAGATTTCGATGTCTGAATGTATGAGATGTTTTGTATCGGCACAAGTAGAAGTAAAAAAACTTACCATATATAGAGAATCTAATATAAACTTAAGATAATAGGGATTTTCCTAATACAATAAAGAATAGGAGAGAAAACAATGAACAATGCTATAGATAAACTAATTGATAAAATAAAACAAATGGATAACCCAACAGTAATAGGGTTAGACCCAAGATATGATATGTTGCCAAAATGTATTACGGATAAATATGATAAAACCATCCAAGGAGCATGTAAAGCTATACTAGAATTTAATAAAGCCTTAATTGATGCAACCTATAACATTATACCAGCAGTAAAACCACAAGTTGCCTTTTATGAAATGTTTGGAGTAGAAGGAATGGAGGTATTTGCAAAAACATGCCAATATGCAAAACAAAAAGGAATGATAGTAATAGCAGATGCCAAAAGAGGAGACATTGGTTCAACAGCAACAGGATATTCTAATGCATATTTAGGAAAAACGCCATTATTAGAAAAAGAAGAGGCTGTTTTTGATGTTGATTTTGTAACCATCAATCCATACTTAGGGTTTGATGGCATTAAACCTTTCATCGAAGATGCTAAAAAATATGGAAAAGGGGTATTTATTATTGATAAAACCTCGAATCCATCTTCAGGGGAATTACAAGACTTAAAGTTAGAAAATGGAAAAACTATTTATGAAGAAGTAGCCATACTAATTGAAAATTGGGGAGAAGAATTAAGAGGAAAATATGGTTATAGTAGTATATCATCTGTAGTAGGAGCAACCTATCCAGAACAATTAAAAACCTTGAGAAGCTTAGCACCTCATACCTTTTTCTTAATTCCAGGGTATGGAGCACAACGGAGGAAAAGCCAAAGACATTGCATTAGGTTTTGATGAAAATGGAATTGGTGGAATTGTAAACGCTTCAAGAAGTTTAATGTGTGCTTATCAAAAAGAACCATATAAAAGTCAATTTTCAGAACAAGAATTTGCAAATGCTACAAGAGCCGAGGCCATCCGTATGCGAGATGAGTTAAGAGAGGCAATCAAAGGTCAATAAGGTGCCCAATAGGAGGATAAGATAATAGAGGTAATTTTATTGTCTGTTTATTAAGGTAGGTAAGTAACTAAAAATACCTTTATAACCAAAAAAAGAAAAATACATGCATATGTTACTCAACATATAAAAAATAAAAAAGGAGAAGGACCATGAAAATAAATTGTAAAGCAGAAATTGTAAAAATCGAAACATTAAAAGAAGATTTATACAAATTTAGTATTAAAGCACAAGAAATTGTTGCGAATGCAAAACCAGGACATTTTATAGAAATTCGAGTAGTAGATGGAATAGAGCCATTGTTAAGAAGACCAATTAGTATTTATAACTTAGACAAACAAAACGGAATTCTAGAATTCATTTTCCAAGTAAAAGGTAAAGGGACGGAATTATTAAGTAAACGTCATGTAGGAGAAAAATTAGATGTTATAGGACCATTGGGCTATGGGGTATTTAGCATAAAAGACTATGAGAAGGTAGCAATTATTGGTGGAGGAATTGGAATATTTCCATTATACGAACTTGCAAAAGAATTAAAACAACAAACAAGTGCGAAGGTTGATGTGTATTTAGGATTTCGAAATAGAGATTTAGTAACATTAGAAGAGGAATTTAAACAAGTATCAGATGCATTAACTATTACAACAGATGATGGAAGTTATAAAATTTCTGGTTTTGCTATTAACGAATTAAAAAAAGACTGTGAAAAACAATTACCAGATAAAATATTTGCATGTGGACCACTACCAATGTTAAAAGCAGTACAAGAATATGCAAACCAAAACAATATTCCATGTGAAATATCACTAGAACAAAAAATGGCATGTGGTCTTGGAGCATGTTTGGGATGTGCAGTAAAAACAGCTAAAAGTCCAAGCGATGCCCCAGTTTATTGGCATGTATGTAAAGCAGGACCAGTATTTAATGCAGCAGATGTAGAAATTTAGAAGGCAGTTATCATAAAAACATATAACATGTAGAGGCAATTTTGATTGCCCACTTCTTTGAAGCAATTAACATAAATGCATTTTGTTCCATACATTGTAAAATCAGAAATAGGAGGAAAGAATATGCAATCAGAATATATTGAACATGAAATTAAAGTATTGAATATTGATATAGAACAAGTAAAAGCAAAATTAGAACAATTAGGAGCCAAAAAAGTTTATGATGATGAACGAAAATTTACCGTTCTAGACAATGAAAAAGGGGATTATTTAAAACAAGATAAACTAATCCGTATCACAGAAGAGGGAAATATAAAAGTTTCTATTCATATTCATAATAGTAAACCAGAAATAAAAGAAGCAATCAAATATAAAGCAAGTAGAATGAAAGAGCAATTAGATTTTTTCTCAGCAATTGGTTTAAAAGCAATTGCAAAAGCAAGTGCACATAGAATTTCTTATGAATTAGGAAATATTGATTTTGACATTGATGATTTTTATAAAATTCCGCCATTTTTAGAAATTGATACAGAAAATGTAGAAAACGAAAGAGAATTGTTAAAAAGATTGGGATTAGAAAATCATGAAGTAGTAAGAATGGGTACAGAAGCAATTTTTGAACATTATGGTCTTAACTATTTTAAAGAATATAAAGTATAAAAGGAGAACGAATATGAATACAAGTGTAAATTTAGCAGGAATTAAGATGAAAAATCCAGTAACTGTAGCATCACGGAACCTTTGGCTATGGAAGAGAATTTGAAGAATTTATTGACTTAAATAAACTTCGGAGGAATCTGTACCAAAGGAACATCTTTAAAACCAAGAGCAGGAAATAAACCACCAAGAGTATATGAAACCCCAGCAGGAATGTTAAATGCGATAGGACTTCAAAACCCAGGAGTTACCTATTTTATGGAAAATGATTTACCATATTTAAAAAAATTTGATACTGCCATTATTGTTAATGCTTGTGGAAGTACAATAGAAGACTATGTAGAACTTGCAAAAGTGTTAAACACATTGGATATTGATGGAGTAGAACTAAACTTATCCTGTCCTAATGTAAAAATGGGATGCCTAGCTTTTGGAACCACTTATGAGGGGGTAAAAGAAGTTACCTCACAAGTAAGAAAAGTATTAGACAAACCACTTATTGTAAAATTAACACCAAATGTAACTGATATTACTATGCCTGCGAAAGGAGCCCAAGACGCAGGGGCAGATGGGGTATCGTTAATTAACACACTTCTTGGAATGAGTATTGATATTCATACAAGAAGACCACATCTTGCCAATAATACAGGAGGGCTATCACGGACCATGTGTGAAACCAGTAGGAGTTAGAATGGTATATCAAGTAGCAAAAACAGTAAACATACCAATTTTAGGATTAGGAGGAATTGTAACAGCACAAGATGCTATTGAATATATGTTAGCAGGAGCAAGAGCTATTTCCATAGGAACAGGAAATTTTATTGCACCAGATACAGCTATAAAAGTAGTAGAGGGAATAGAAGACTATATGAAACAATATAAAATAGAAGATATCAATGAAATTGTAGGAACGGTTCAAATGAACTAAAAAGCGAACTCGGTACCAGTAAAACAGGTATCGAGTTCTATTGCAAATGTTTATAAAAAGTTACCCAAAAACATGAAAAAGTAATTGAATTATCTGTCTAAATATGATACGATAATGTCGAAATTAGCAAATGGAATATAGGAAGAAAGGGAAAAATATGATAAAACTAATTGTAGGAACCCAATGGGGAGATGAAGGCAAAGGAAGAGCTTCTCACTTTGAATCCAAAAATGCACGGAGTGGTGGTACGAGCAACAGGAGGAAATAATGCAGGACATACTGTTGTTGCAAATGGCAAAAAATATGCGATGCACTTATTACCATCAGCTATCATTCGTCAAGGTGTTACGTGTATTATTGCACCAGGAGTTGTGATTGATCCAGAAGTCCTTATCTTAGAAATGGAAGAAATGGAAAAAGCAGGAATATCCATTTCAAACAAAAGATTAAAAATAAGCCAAAGAGCACATGTAATCTTACCACATCATAAACAATTAGACAATTTGTACGAAGAACTAAAAGAAAACAAAGTAGGAACCACTAAAAGAGGAATTGGTCCATGCTATGCAGAAAAATGCAATAGAACAGGTCTTCGTATGTTCGATTTAATAAAAACAGATACTTTAAAAAAGAAATTAGAAGAAGCGCTAAAACTTGCGAATGCACAATTAAGAGTATTTGGGTATCCAGAAATTGATTTAGAAGAAGAATATAATTTATGTATTGCTTATTCAAAAAAATTGGAAAATTATATTTGTGATACTAGTTCTATTTTAATGCAAGCAAGCGAAAACAAAGAAAATATTATTGTAGAAGGAGCACAAGCGCTATACTTAGACCCAGACCATGGAGATTACCCCTATGTTACCTCCTCTAATGCGAATGCATCAGGAACAGCGTCTGGAGCAGGCATTGGACCAACTAAAATAGATGAAGTAATCGGAGTAATGAAAGCTTATTGTTCAAGAGTAGGAGAAGGACCATTTACAACAGAACAAAACAACAAAATAGGGGATACGATAAGAGAATTAGGACATGAATATGGAACCACTACAAAAAGACCAAGAAGATGTCGGATGGCTTGATTTAGTAATGATTAAAAATGCGTGTTTTGTTTGTGGATTAACTAGCCTATGTGTAAATCATATAGACACCATTGGAAAATTAGAAAAAATAAAAATATGTGTAGCATATGAATATAAAGGAGAAAAAATACAATACATACCAATAGATAGAGAAAATTGTAAACCAATTTATGAAGAATTTGAAGGATGGAAAATACCAGAGGGAATCAAAGACTATGAAGACTTACCAGATAATGCTAAAAAATATATTGAATTTATAGAAGACTACACCAAAATAAAAGTAAAATATATAGGAATTGGTGCAGATGAAAAAGAGACAATTGTAAAATAGAAAGAAGAGAAGTTAGAGAAATATTTCTAATTTAAACAAAAATAAAAAGGTATCAAAATAAAAAAGGAGAAAACCGTATGGAAAAAAGTTTTAGTAATAGTTATAAAGAAGCAGGAGTAGATGTAACAGCAGGATATAAAGCAGTAGAGTTAATGAAAAAATCAGTACAAGAAACTTATACAAGTGGAGTTGTCTCAGACCTTGGAGGTTTTGGAGGATTATTTTCTATTAATACTAAACAGATGGAGGAGCCAATTTTAGTATCTGGCACTGATGGTGTAGGAACAAAACTGAAATTAGCGTTTTTAATGAACAAGCACGATACCATTGGACAAGACTGTGTTGCCATGTGTGTAAATGATATTGTATGTTGTGGGGCAAAACCATTATTCTTTTTAGACTATATGTCACTATGGAAAAATATACCAGAAATGGTAGCCACTATTGTAAGTGGAGTAGCGAAAGGGTGCAAAATGGCAGGTTGTGCCTTAGTTGGAGGAGAGACAGCAGAAATGCCAGGATTATATTCTGAAAATGAATATGATTTAGCAGGCTTTAGTGTAGGAATAGTGGACAAGAAAAAAATGATTAGCCCAAAAGATATTGAAATAGGAGATGTTGTAATAGGATTAGCATCTTCTGGAGTACATTCTAATGGATTTTCCTTAGTTCGAAAAGTATTTCAGGTAAATGAAGAAAACCTAAAAGAATACAAAGAAGAATTAGGTACAACATTAGCAGAAGCATTACTAACTCCAACTAAAATCTATGTAAAGCCAGTATTATCTTTAATAGAACAAGTAAAAGTAAAAGGAATTTCACACATTACAGGTGGAGGTTTTTACGAAAACATGCCAAGAATGTTAAGAGAAGGGGTAGCACTTTCTATTAACAAAAATGCATACCAAATACCAGCTATTTTTGAGTTAATCCAAAAACAAGGGAACATACCATTAAGAGACATGTATAACACTTTCAACATGGGAATTGGAATGGCAATTATCGTTTCAAAACAGGAGAAGGAAAAAGCACTACAAATCCTAAAACAAGAAGGAGAAACAGCTTATGTAATTGGAGAGGTAGTAGAAGGAAATAAAGAGATTGAAATTAATTTATAATACAAACTAGAAATAAAAGTTGCAAATTATGCAACTTTTATTTCTATGTTTTCCATTTTTTTCTGCCACAATGGGCTATTGGTTTTCAATACAAAAATAAAGCATATTTTGATATTCATATAAGTTATACCTGAAAAGTAACAAAATTCGGTATTTCCCTAAGAAAAACCTTGATAAATCTGTCGATTTATAATATAATTTATCTGTAACAAAATAAAAAATAGGAGGTTTCACAAAACATGGTAAGAAGAATTTATGTACAAAAAAGAGCAGGTTTTGATATTGAAGCAAAAAATGTATTACAAGACTTGCAAGAAAACTTGCAAATAAATGGTTTAACAGAAGTAATCTTATTAAACCGTTATGATGTATCTGGTATTGATGATAATACTTATGAAAAAGCTAAAAAAACAATATTTTCAGAACCACAAGTAGATGTTTGCTTTGATGAAGAATATCCATTTATAGAGCAAGACAAGGTATTTGCAACGGAATTTTTACCAGGGCAATTTGATCAAAGAGCAAATTCTTTAGAAGAGTGTTTGCAAATTATTAGCCGGAAATAAAAGACCAACTGCAAAATCAGCAAGAATCTATATTCTAAAAGGAAATATTTCAGACCAAGAATTGCAAAAAATTAAAAATTATATCATTAACAGTGTCGATTCACAAGAAGCAAGGCTTGAAAAACAAGCTTCATTAGAAGAAAAAATGAAGGAGCCAGAGGATGTTGCTGTCATTGAAGGATTTATCAATATGACAGACGAAGATGCAGAAAAATTTTATCAAAAATATGGATTTGCCATGGATTTAGCAGACTTAAAATTCTGTCAAGCCTATTTTAGAGATACCGAAAAAAGAGACCCAACCATGACAGAAATGAAAATGATTGATACCTATTGGTCTGACCATTGCCGCCATACAACATTTCTTACCAAACTAGAAACCATTGATATAAAATGGGACTTACTACAAAAAATTTATGAAGACTATATCACCTCTAGAAAATATGTTTATGAAGATAGGAAAAAAGATATTTGTTTAATGGATGTTGCAACGATTGCTGCAAAAGAATTAAAGAAAAAAGGACAATTAAAAGATTTAGATGAATCTGAAGAAATTAATGCATGTAGTATTAAAGCAACCATACAAGTCGATGGAAAACCAGAGGAATACTTAATCATGTTTAAAAATGAAACCCATAATCATCCAACTGAAATTGAACCATTTGGAGGAGCAGCAACATGCCTAGGAGGGGCAATTCGTGATCCACTATCAGGACGTGTATACGTATACCAAGCAATGAGAGTAACTGGATGTGGAGATCCAACCGTAAGTATTGAAAAAACTTTGCCAAATAAATTACCACAACGAAAACTTACCAATGAAGCAGCAAGAGGATATAGTTCCTATGGAAATCAAATAGGACTTGCTACTCGGACAAGTAACGGAAATTTATCATCCAGGTTATGTGGCAAAACGTTTAGAAATAGGAGCACTAGTAGGTGCAGCACCAGCTAAAAATGTCCTTCGATTACGTCCAGAACCAGGAGATAAAGTTATTTTACTTGGAGGAAGAACAGGAAGAGATGGATGTGGAGGAGCAACTGGGTCGTCTAAAGCCCATACAAGTAAATCATTAACGACTTGTGGTGCAGAAGTACAAAAAGGAAATGCACCAGAAGAAAGAAAAATACAAAGACTATTTCGTAATCCAGAAGCAACAAAGTTAATTAAACGTTGTAACGACTTTGGAGCAGGAGGAGTATCTGTTGCTGTTGGAGAGTTAGCAGATGGATTAGTCATTAACCTAGATAAAGTACCTAAAAAATATGAAGGATTAGATGGAACCGAACTTGCTATTTCTGAATCGCAAGAAAGAATGGCAGTAGTAGTTCGTGCAAACGATGTAGAAGAATTTGAAAGATTAGCATCATTAGAAAATATAGAAACAAGCATAGTAGCAGATGTTGTACAAGAACCAAGAATCAAAATGTATTGGCGAGGAAAATGTATTGTTAATATTAGCCGTGAATTTTTAGATACCAATGGAGATGTAAAAAAAGCGAATGCAACTATTATAGAACCAGATAAAGCCAATCATTATTTTAAGAAAAAAGAAGTAAGCAATATAGTAGAAGCATGGAAACAAACGATTAGTGACTTAAATTGTTGTTCACAAAAAGGATTAGTAGAACGTTTTGATTCTACAATAGGAGCAGGAACGATTACTATGCCATTTGGAGGAAAATATCAATTAACACCAACAGAAGGAATGGCAGCAAGAATTCCAACACTCAATGGATATAGTGATACAGGAACTGTTATGACCTATGGATATAATCCATATCTTGCAAGTTGGAGTCCATTCTATGGAGCAGTATATGCAGTTGTTGAAGCAGTCACAAAATATGTAGCAATGGGAGGAGATTATAAAAAAGCATGGCTAACCTTCCAAGAATACTTTGAAAAATTAAAAGATGAACCATTAAGATGGGGAAAACCACTATCCGCATTATTAGGAGCTTATTTGGTACAAGAGAAATTAAAAATTGCTGCCATTGGAGGAAAAGACTCCATGTCTGGTTCGTATAACGAACTAGATGTTCCACCAACCTTAACCTCTTTTTGTGTAGGAACTATTAAAGTAGAAGATGCCGTTTCAAATGAATTCAAAAAAGTGAACTCTACAGTAATGATATTAAAAACAAAAATTGATGAAAATTTACTTCCTGATTTTGATGATTTAAAAGAAAACTATGAGATTATACACAAATTAGTGAAACAAGGAAAAGTATTATCATGTAGTACCATTCGTCATGGAGGAATAGCAGATGCTATTACAAAATCAGCAATGGGAAATAAAATTGGATTTACTTTTACCACACAAGAGGATGTATTTTATCCAATGTATGGAAGCTTTATTATAGAATTAGAAGCACCAATAGAAGAGCCAAAATTAGAAGAATTAGGACATACCATAGAACAAGAAAAAATTCAAATTTCTGAAGATAAGGTTATGTCATTAGAAGAACTAATCACACTATGGCAACAGCCTTTGGAAAAAGTATTTCCTACACATGCAACAGGAGGGAAACAAAATAATATCCAACAAAATATAACAATACCAAAAACAGAGAGGGAAGCATTACAAAAAGCAAAAACTAAAATAGCAAAGCCACGAGTATTTATACCAATATTCCCAGGAACAAACTGCGAGTATGATTTAACCAAAGCCTTTGAAGATGCAGGAGCTATTGTTAATACAGCAGTATTTCGTAACTTAAAACCAGAAACGCTATTAGAATCCATTGATGTATTTGAAAAAGAAATTAAAAATGCACAAATTATCATGTTACCAGGAGGATTTAGTGCAGGAGACGAACCAGATGGTTCTGGAAAATTTATTGCAGCAGTGCTAAGAAATCCAAAACTAACACAAGCAATACATGCTCATATAAAAGAACAAGATGGACTAATATTAGGAATATGTAATGGTTTCCAAGCACTAATTAAACTAGGCTTATTGCCATATGGAAAAATAATGGATATGGAGGATACGATGCCAACCCTAACCTTTAATGATATTGCAAGACACCAATCAAAAATGGTTAATACAAAAGTAATATCAAACATATCACCATGGTTTAGTAAAGTCCATGTAGGAGAAGAATTTGTTATACCAATTTCACATGGAGAAGGAAAATTTGTAGCATCAGAAGAAGTAATGAAAGAACTGATAAAAAATGGGCAAATTGCAACACAGTATGTAGACTTAAATGGAAATCCAACTTATGATATTTGTTATAATCCAAATGGTTCAACCTATGCAGTAGAAGGAATTACGAGTCCAGATGGAAGAATTTTAGGAAAAATGGGACATTCAGAGAGAAGTTATAGAAGTGATATATTAACCAACATACCAGGAAATAAAAACCAAAAACTATTTGAAGCTGGTGTAGAATATTATAACTAAAGGGTAAAGCTTAGTAGTAATAGAGATTAGAAGGTAAAGTGTGATTCTAATCTCTTAAAGATAAACCATTCTAAAAAGGAGAAATAAAATGGAAAATAATGTTTACAAAACCCCACTATCTGGAAGATATGCAAGTAGTGAGATGAATTATTTATGGTCAAATGATAAAAAATATTCTACTTGGCGAAAATTATGGATTGCACTTGCCAAAACAGAACAAGAATTAGGAATTGATATTACCAATGAGCAAATTGCACAAATGGAGCAAAATGTACAAAACATTGATTATGAAGTTGTAGCAAAACGTGAAGCAGAGTGTAGACATGATGTTATGGCACATGTATATGAATTTGGAACAAAATGCCCAAGTGCAAAACCAATTATCCATCTAGGGGCAACATCATGTTATGTAACAGATAATACCGAAGTTATTTTAATGCGAGAAGGATTAGAACTAGTTAAACAAAAATTAGTACTAGTTATTCAAAATTTAAGAAAATTTGCTTTACAAAATAAAAATATTACTTGTCTTGGATATACGCACTTTCAACCAGCACAATTAACCACAGTAGGGAAAAGAGCATGCTTATGGTTACAAGATTTATTAGAAGATTTAGAAGAATTAGAATTTGTACAAAGTAATCTAAAATTATTAGGATGTAAAGGGACAACAGGAACACAGGAAAGCTTTATGAAATTATTTAAAAATGAAGAAAAAGTAAAGCAAATCGATGGAAAAATTGCAGAAAAAATGGGATTTAGTAAAGTATATGAAGTATCTCGGACAAACCTATACTAGAAAACTAGATGCAAGAGTATTAAATTTGTTATCAGCCATTGCACAAAGTGCTTCTAAATTTGCAAATGATATGAGATTATTACAACATGAAAAAGAATTAGAAGAACCATTTGAAAAAGGACAAATTGGTTCATCTGCTATGGCATATAAAAGAAATCCAATGAGAAGTGAAAGAATCAATTCACTAGCAAGACATGTGATGACACTCTCCAATGATGCAAGTATAACTGCTGCAACCCAATGGTTAGAAAGGACTTTGGATGATTCTGCAAATAAAAGAATTTGCATTCCAGAAAGTTTTCTAGCAATTGATGCGATTTTAATTTTATATGCTAATATTACCTCAGGAATTGTTGTATACGAAAATGTAATTAAAACCAATATGATGCAAGAGTTACCATTTATGGGTACAGAAGAAATTTTAATGAATGCAGTATTAAAAGGCGGAGACCGTCAAGAACTTCATGAGAAAATTCGAGTATATTCGATGGAAGCAGGAAAAGAAGTAAAAGAATTTGGAAGACCAAACGATTTAGTAGACCGAATTGCAAAAGATGAAACATTTGGACTTACCAAAGAAGAAATCTTACGGAATATTAAATCCAGAGCAGCTATGTGGAAGAGCACCAAAACAAGTAGAAGACTTTATAAAACATAAAGTAGATTCAGTTCTTGAAACATATCAATCTTTGGTAAGAGACATTAGTGTAGAAGTAAAAGTATAATAATAAAGCAAATGAGCGATTTTAATCGCCCATTTGCTTTATTTATGCTTAGAGTTTAGGACATCCTAATTTCTATTAATGCTTAAAATGTCGTATACCAGTAAATACCATAGCAATATCGTATTCATCACATTTATCAATAGACATTTGGTCATTAACAGAACCACCGGGGTTGAATAATTGCGCGGATGCCAGCTTCATTTGCTGC
This sequence comes from uncultured Clostridia bacterium, assembly GCA_949935895.1. Taxonomy (GTDB): domain Bacteria; phylum Bacillota; class Clostridia; order TANB77; family CAG-508; genus RGIG8482. The sequence goes on along the minus strand of CATLGL010000002.1, from coordinate 7,775 downwards.
TTCTACACAATCATCAAATGGGAAAAAGGCATCAGATGCAAGAACGGCACCATTTGTAATATCTTCACCAATCAATTCTTTTGCATGTTCAAAACACTGCTTTGTAGACCAAATACGATTGACTTGTCCGAGGACCAATTCCAATAGATTGTTTATTTTTTCCAATAACAATCGCATTCGATTTTGTATGTTTTACAATCTTCCAAGTAAACAATAAATCTTCTAATTCTTCTTTTGTAGGAGCTCGTTTGGTAATAACTTGGTAAGAATTATCTTCATTTAATAATTTTGAATCAATAGATTGAATAATGATTCCACCATTTATTTTTTTAATATCATAAGAGGTACTAGGTTGTTTTTTCGAAATACTTGGTAATTCTAATACACGGATGTTTTTCTTTTGACAAAGAATATCAAGAGCTTCTTGCTCGTAAGAAGGAGCAACAATTACCTCTAAAAAAATCTTAGACATTTCTTCGGCAATTTCTTTTGTAAGTTTACGGTTTAGAACAACAATTCCACCAAAAATAGAAGTTTGATCAGCATGATATGCTTTTTGCCAAGCATCAAAAATTGCTTCACTACTACCAACTCCACAAGGATTTCCATGCTTACAAGCAACAACAGTTGGTTCATCAAATTCTTTTAACAATTCTAATGCACCATTGGTATCATTAATATTATTAAACGATAATTCCTTTCCATGTATTTGTTTTGCAATAGTAAGAGAACCTTCACATTTTCCGATTTCTTTATATAACGCACCAGTTTGATGAGGATTTTCACCATATCTCATTTCTTGTACTTTTTCAAAAGTAAGGGAAAGTGATTGAGGATAAGAAGTATCCTTTCTTTCACGGCGTAAATAATCAAAAATCATGGTATCATAATTAGCAGTATGTTCAAATACTTTTTGCATCAAATAGAAATTTGTATCAATAGATACCTTACCATTTTCCTTTAATTCATCTAATACTTTTTCATAATCCGCAGGGTCTGTTACCACACTAACATCTTGGTAATTTTTAGCAGCACTACGAAGCATAGTAGGTCCACCAATATCAATATTTTCGATAGCTTCTTCACGAGTGACATTATCCTTTAAAATAGTTTGTTTAAAAGGATATAAATTAACAACTACCATATCAATGGTATCAATTCCTAAATTAGCTAATTGTTCCATATGACTTGGTTTAGAACGCATGGCTAAAATTCCAGCATGAACACTAGGATGAAGAGTTTTTACTCTACCATCTAAACATTCTGGAAATTTTGTTAATTCAGAAATCTCCATAACGGAGATACCATTTTCTTTTAATATTTTATAAGTACCACCAGTAGAAATAATTTCTGCTCCTAGTTGTACTAAAGATTTTGCAAAATCCACAATTCCTGTTTTATCAGAAACACTAATCAATGCTCTCATTAAAATTCCTCCTATATCAATAAAATTTATCTATATTCAAATTTATACAGTTACTCTTCAAATTTTTTTCCTGTAATCAATTCAAATGCTTCTGTATATTTTGCCTGTGTTGTTTGAATAACTTCTTCAGGAATTGCTTTTTTTGTCTCAGGGTCATAGCCAGAAGATTTAATCCAATCACGCAAATATTGTTTATCAAAACTTTTTTGCGATTGACCTACAGTATAATCCTTCGCAGGCCAAAAACGACTAGAATCTGGGGTTAATACTTCATCGGCTAATACTAATTCTCCTGTTTCATCTAATCCAAATTCAAATTTCGTGTCTGCAATTAGTACTCCATGGGATGCTGCATATTCAGCACATTTAGAATAAATTTCAATCGTTTTGTCACGTAATTTAGTAGCTAATTCTTTTCCAATTAGATTACACACTTGTTCGAAAGAAATATTCTCATCATGGTCTCCAATTTCAGCTTTGGTAGAGGGAGTAAAAATAGGTTCTGCAAGTTTTTGTGATTCTTGTAAATTTTCAGGAAGTTTTATACCACAAACAGTACCATTTTCCTTATAACTTTTCCATCCGAGAACCCGTAATATAGCCTCTTACAATGCATTCTACAGGAAGCATTTTTAATTTTTTTACAAGCATGCTTCTTCCTTCAAATTCATCTGTTTGAAATTCAACTGGAAAATCTTTAGAGTTAATGGAAATAACATGGTTTGGAATGATATCTTTTACAAAATCAAACCAAAAAGCAGAAATTTGATTTAATATTTTTCCTTTGTTTGGAATAAGGTTTGGTAAGATATAATCAAAAGCTGAAATTCGATCTGATACAACAAGCATCAATTTATCATCATCTACTTCATAAATTTCACGAACCTTACCGACTACTAATTTTTTTCATAAAAAAACCTCTTTTCTATTAACATATCTTGAAGAAATCATATCAATGTCTAATTTAAATGTTATTAAAATTTATAGATTTACTTTACATTACATTTGTGCTAAATAATCTGTATACCCTAAATCTTGCAATTTTTCATCTTTTTTCGTAACCGCATCCTTTAAAGAACATTTAAAATTCCCAAGTTTATTCTTTACTTCCTCATTTCCAATTGCAATCATAGAAGCAGCTAATATACCAGCATTTTTAGCACCATTAATAGCAACTGTAGCAACAGGAATACCGTGATGGCATTTGCACAATTGAATACAAAGAATCGACACCAGATAATGTTTTGGTATGAATAGGAATACCAATAACCGGAACCGTTGGCACCATAGCAGCAAATACACCGAGGTAAATGAGCAGCTCCTCCAGCTCCCGCAATAATCACCTTTACACCATTTTCATTTAAACTTTTTGCATACTCCATTGCTTTTTCAGGAGTTCTGTGAACCGATAAGATTTTCATTTCATACGAAATCCCCATCGTATCTAAAAATTTAGCAGCATCTTGCATAATAGGTAAATCCGAATCACTACCCATAATAATGGCAACATCAAACTTTTTCATAAATTTCCTCCTTGTAATAAACTAGTGTTATTATAACATAAATAGCAAAAAATGTCAGTATTTTTCGAAAATAAGAAAAGTTTTAAACAAATATTAGTTTTCAAGACAAAATTAAGCAAGAATTTTTTTATGACATAATCCACTTAGAAAAGGAAAATTCTTACATATATTAATTTATAGGCTAACAATTTAAACAGCAATAGGAGGACTTATATTTTTCTAAGATGGCATTGTTAAAGTAAAAATTGTATGATAAAATATCCCTATAACATTAGGGGGGAATAACCATGAATTTATATATTAGTCGGAAGTAATAGAAAAGGAAACTGTTATCAACTTGCACAGGATTTAAAACAACCAACAGATGAAGTCATATCACTTGCAGGAAAAGATATCAAATATTGCACAGGTTGTTGTAAATGCAGTAAAAGACTAGAAAATTATTGTGTATTACAAGATGATATGCAAGAGATTTATAAACAGATGGCAAAAGCCAATAACATTATTATCATAACACCAATTTATATGAATCATATTACTGGGATTTTAAAAAATGTAATAGATCGATGGAATCGGATATGCTTCTTGCCCAGAATTGTTAAAAGGTAAAACAGTTTATCTTATTACAATTGGACAAATGTCAGAAAAAGAAAACGAAGAAATTGTAAACAAGATAACAGAATATTTTTGTAGTGTTGGAGAATTTATGAAGTTTGAAGTAAAGTTTTTAAAAAACTTATCAAGTGGAGAAGATGACGACATTACCCAAAACTATGATAATTATGATGAAATTATACAACAGATGAAAAAAGTAATTAGGAGAAAGTATGAATAAAAACAATAAAATATTGATAAATGAATTAAAAAGAACCTTCCCTATTTATATACTTGGAATGATATTTCATGCATTTGTGATATATATTCTATATAAAATACCAAGTATAATAGGAAATATCTTAGATTTATTCATACAAGGAAATATCCATAATGATATAATTTTAAAGGAAGTATATTGTTTGCTGTTTTATTCTGTTATTATGATTATACCAAGAATTATTTATAGAACATTATTTTTTACAAAAGCTAGAATATCAGATACCTATTTAAGAAGTAAAGTAATAGAATACTTACAATCGGTAAAGCCAGAATACTATGATAAAGAAGAAAAAGGAGTATTTCTTGCCTATTTATCAAAAGAATTATTATCAATAAGAAAATTTTTAGGAAATGCTTTTTTCAATGTGGCAAGGTTAGTAGTAGCGCCTATAATTGGACTAATCGTAATAGGAAGAAATTTTAATATAATTTTAATGTTATCCATATTACCAATTTTTCCAATAGCAATATTTTTTCTATACAAACTTTATAAAAAGCAAAGAGAATTACTTGAAATCGAAAGAAAGGTATATCTCAATTTATCAAAAAATATAGAACAAAATACAGCAGGTTTTAATTTAATTAAATTGTATAATGAACAAGAAAATCAAAAGAAAAAATTTGATGAAGTAAATGAACAAACTTATCAATCAGATATTAATGTTGGAGCAATTATTTATAAAATGGATATGGTTTCTAATATTTTATATGCAGCATGTTATATAATAGGTTTTACTGTCGGATTATGGTTAATAAAAAATGGATTATTAACAATAGGAGAATTAACAGCCTATATTTCTTGCATTACCTTTGCTGTATCGGAAATAGTGCATTCGATACAACCATTATTAACAGGAATATCTAATTTTAAAATAGCAACAAAAAGATTTAATTACTTTTTTGGTTTAGATACTTATCAAAAAGAAGGAAAAGTATTAGAAAGAATTGAAAAAATAGAAATAAAAAATCTTAGCTATAGCTATTATAATAATGAAATACTAGCAATTAAAGATATTAATATAACAATCAACAAAGGAGAAAAAATTGGTATTATTGGAAAAGTAGGAAGTGGAAAAACGACACTTATGAACATCATTGCAGGTTTTTATGAAGTGCCAGAAAAGCATGTGTATATAAATGGTGTAGATATCAATGAATATTCCCAAGAAGCCATATTTCAAAATATAGGTTATGCCATGCAAAAAAACATCATTATAGACGATACAATCAAAAATAATATTGATATTGTAAAGGAGGGTACAGACGAAAAAATAGAAGATATCAGTAAAAAAGCTAATATTTTAGAGGATATATACTCTATGCAAGATGGGTTTGACACAAAGCTTGGGGAAAATGGAGCGAAAATATCAGGAGGGCAAAAACAAAGAATTCAAATTGCAAGAAATTTGTTAAATATTAGAGATGTTAATATATATGATGACACATTATCTGCCCTTGATATTGAAACAGAAAAGAAAATTATTCAAGAAATAGAAACACAAATGCAAGACAAGATATTTATACTTGTTTCGAACAAAATAAGTATGATGGAAAAAATGGATAAAATATTTTTATTAGTAAATGGAGAAATAGTAGAAAGTGGAACACATGAAGAAATGCTAGAAAAAAGTAAATTATATAATCAGTTGTATGCTTATGAGGAAGTAGGTGATTTAGCATGAAAAAAATAATGAAACCATATGTTAAATCAAGTATCATTACAGGAATGTTATTGCTAATTTGTGATTTTCTATCTGCATTACCACCATATGTAGTAAAACAAGTGGTAGATATTGACTTTACGAGGCAAGATATTAAGCAGACAATCTTATTTTTTATAGGGCTTTATACATCTCTTCATTTAGCAAGGGTAATATTTAAGTATTTAAGAGATGTTTCTATCAATAAAATCATATGTAATATCTTAAAGGATATTAGAAAAACAGTATTTGATAAAATACTAAATTTTAAAATGATTACATTTAATAAGTATAATTCCTCAGAATTATATACTAGATTGACAATAGATGTGGATAATTTATTTGATTTGTTTTTTGGATTTTTATATAATATTTTAAGTAATATGTTATATATCGTATTTATGATAATTATGATGTTTGTAGCAAATGTCAATTTTGCAATCATTGGGGCAATTACAGTAGTTATCATTTCGTTCATTGTATATAAATTTACCAACATATTAGGAAAACTAGATAATGAAATTTTAAAAAAGAGAGATAAAGAACATAAAGAATTTTCTGAATTATATAATAAAAACAAGTTAACCTATCTTTTTAAATTACAAAATAAAAATATTGAAGAAATGAATGATTTGTTTTATTCTGAGTTAAAAATAAGAAAAAAATATATATTTATTCATCATTTTCCATATTGGATTATTACTGTCATACAAGCAATAGGAATTTATGCAATTATACATTATGCATTAAATATCAATATAGGAGGCTCATTAGGAAGTATCTATTTAGTTTTATACTATATAAAAGAATGCAAAACTCCACTTGAAGAAATTTGTAATCAATTAGAGGAAATACAGACTTGTGTCAACTCATATAAAAGAATAAAAGTGTTATTAAATGAAGAAGAGGAAGAAAACATTGAAAATGGAGCCTATATAGAAAATTTAAATCGGAGATATTGAATTTCAAAATGTATCTATGAAATATGATAAAGAAATGATACTAAAAAATGTATCCTTTGTTATAAAAAAAGGAACAAAAGTTGCAATTGCAGGAAGAACGGGGGCAGGAAAGACAACTATCACTAATGTATTGATGAAATTATATAATATACAAAGTGGAAAAATACTAGTTAATGATTATGACATTTCTAAGGTATCTACGAAATGTTTAAGAGAACATATTTCTTACATATCACAAAATCCATATATATTTGCAGATACACTAAGAAACAATATAACATTAGGAAATCAGAGCATAACAGACCAACAAATAAATGAACTAATAAAGGAAATGAAAGTAGACTATTTATTTAGTAAATTAAAGAATGGATTAGATACTAAAATAAAATTTTCAAAATTAGCATATGGCGAATTACAAATAATAGCTTTTATAAGAGCAATCTTACACAAAGCAAATTTTTATATATTTGATGAACCAACTTCGAATATAGATTTACAAACAGAAAAAATGATACAAAATATAATAAACAAAATATCACAAAAAAGTACTGTAATTATAATAGCGCATAGAAAATCAACCATTGAGAATTCAGATAAAATAATCTATGTAAAAGATGGACAAATTGATATGATAAAAAACAAAGCTATATAAAATACATATGTACTAATTGTATAAATTCATGCAACGAAGAGGGAGAGACAAAGCAAAAATATGACAATAAAAGTTTTTGTAAAAAGGATATTAACGGAAATTCAAAAAAGAGTAAAAACACTGAGGAGTTGGCGAATTTGATAAAAAGAGACTAGAGCATATAGCCTAGTCTTTAGTATTTCTTTAAGGTATCTTCTAGTACATCAACAATACAAGATAGCTTATCATTAGATTGATTAAATGCAAATAAATATTGATTAGCTTCATCTTTAAGTACGTCAATAGTAATTGTTCCAAGTTCCTTCAAAGAAAACACCTCCTTCTTTAGTTAATTATGATTTTATCTTTAGTACCGACAAATAATAACACAAAAGGAAGGTAAAATATGTCGAAAGAGAGCGAAACGGAAGAAGAGAGAAATGTTATAAATTCTACAATTTAGTGAAATCACATTTGGCAAATCCATAAAAAGATGTCATTATATTTTTATTAAGGCAATTCCCTTTAATTCGATAGTGTAAAATAAAGTGTGTAAGTAAAAGGTACCAAACTTATGCACTTTACTTTTTTTGTAAATAAAAATATAATAAAGAAAACGGAGGAAAAAATATGGGAAAGAAAATACAAAGAGACCCA
>CATLGL010000001.1 GCA_949935895.1 uncultured Clostridia bacterium | reverse complement strand
TAAAATGGAACATTTTATCAATTTTCTTAAGGACAGCAACGAAGTTGAGAGGAGCAGATTACACATATTAGGTATTTCAAATATAGATACTTCTAAGAGAGTGTGACATATGTTTGACAAACCTACACTAGAGTTTAATAATAATTGTAATTAGTGATTGAAATTGACACAAATATACTATACAATAATAGAAACAAAAGAAGAGGAGAAAAATTAAATGCAAGATAATGAAAATAAAGAAATCATAGAAAAGCTATTAAAAAAATTTATATTATGTATGATTGGTGCAGGGTTTCTAATAACAATTATATTTAGTATCATACTAAAAAGAGTATCGAATATAGTTTTGATTGCTACTATCATGATTATTATACATGGAATTATGATGTTTATATCATGGAAAATAAGTATAGAAAAGACATTACAAACTAGAATTAGTATTAGCCAATTTGATAGTATTATGAAATGTATTATTTTAGCTACATTAGTAATATATGTGATTGGAACAATTGCATATGTATCAAATATGAAACGTGCTATTAATGAAACAAAATTAGAAATAGCAATATTAGAAACATTACGAAATAATAAAAATAACAAAGAACCTATATATAATTTTAAAGAAGGAGTAATAGAACAGGCAATTCAAAAAATGAATGTTAGTATAACATTTCAACAAGTTGGAATATTTGTAGCATATATATGGGCAATAGAAAGGCAGAGAAAAAAATTATTGGAATATGTGAAAAAAGAATAGATTATGATAAAAGATACAATGTTATAACTTATGAAGAAGGACAACTAGAAAAGCTAGTTCTAATATTACAATGCATTTGGAGGCAAAAAATAGAGTTCATTTTATTATTAAAACGAGATACTTATAGTATCTCATTTAATAATAAATCATATAATCAAGCTCTGGAAAAATGCAATCTTTTTTTGATATATTTTTCAAGAAATCTTCATCAATCGAATCAGATTTAATTTGTTCATATAATTTTGTAAATCTTCCAATATGATCTTTAATACGTTTTTTAGCATAATCGACCATAGTTCCATTAGTAATAATAAATAACCAATCACTGCTTTGAGCAAGTAATAACTCTCTTGCACATTGATTTAAAGCAAGCCTTTTAATGTGCTTTTTTTCATTTGGGTATAAATGGGCAAGCTCTACCATTCTATTACCAGCAACATGTAGATGCCTATGAACATAGTCATTTGTTTGATTTAACCATACGCCACTATATCCATTTGCTCCCCAACTAGAACGACAAGGAGTAGAAATTTGTATATTAGGATAACGCTCTATGTATTCACTTGGGGTAATTAGTTTAAAATCACATTGATCATAATAAATCTTTTTAAATAATACATATAACCAAGATGGACCTTCATACCACCAATGTCCATAAAGTTCAGCATCATAAGGACATAAAATAATAGGGGGAGTATCCATGTGAGAGGCAAGGTGGTTAATTTGAGCTTGTCTACAATCAAAAAAATGTCCAGCTTGTTTGTAAACTGTATCCATAGCCCAAGTAGGATTATAATAATCTTTTTCCCCAGTATTACCAGTGATACGATAATATTTGATGCCAGTAGGAACGCGAACACCATCATAAGTAAGATAGGGTTTAATATAATCATAATCAGCATCATAACCAATGTCACGGTAAAATTCACGATAATTTACATCTCCAGGATAGCCGTTAATAGAACTCCATACCTGGCGAGAAGATTCAATATCACGTCCAAAAGCAACAACACCATTGGGAGAAACAATAGGGGCATAAGTACCATAAACAGGAGTTGGGTCAGCATATAAAATACCATGAGATTCTGTAATAATATATTCAATGCCGAATTCTTTTAAATACTTATCTGCTTCTGGAATATAGCCGACACTCTGGAAGCCAAATACCCTTTGGTTTTCTTCCAAAATATTTTTCATATGTTTGTACACCAATACCAATTTGTGCTCTTATTGTATTTTCATTGATATAAAGAATTGGGAAATAGCCATGTGTTGCGCCACATGTAATAATTTCCAATACACCAATATCTTGAAAATACTTAAACCCATCAATTAAATTACATTGATAGATTTCTTTAAATAGATATAAATCATTAGAATAACGATTAAAATAGTAATGTGCTAACATATTTAAACGTTTATCGTTAGAAGTACGTACAAGCTCTTTTTTTGCAAGTTCAATGTGTTTTTGTAAATATTTAATATATCTTTTTTGCAATAATTTATTGTCTAACATATTAAGAAGAGGAGGTGTCATAGACATCGTAATTCGAAAATCAACTCCTTCTGATACTAATTTTTTAAAATTAGTTAGTAAAGGAAGATAGGTTTCACAAATAGCTTCAAATAGCCATTCCTCTTCTAGATAGTTTTCGCTTTCTGGGTGATGAATAAATGGTAAGTGTGCATGTAATACAAAACTTACATATCCTTTTTCTTGTTGGTTCATACATTTCTCCTTTGTAATTTGATAGAGGCAGATTTTAAAATCTGCCTACATCATAATTTGTTTATTTAAATTGTGAAGAAGAAAGAGAAGAGGGATTTGATAAATTACCATCTACTATTTCGTCAAACAATTCATTTTGATAAATTTGTTTATAGAAATCATAAATTTGATAAATTTCTTGCATATGATTTAAATTAGTTATATGAGAGAAATCTTTCATTATTGTATTTCCTGTTTTTATATTTCGGTAAGCAACATTTGAATCAAATTTCTCAAATAAAATATGATCATTTGGTGCATTCATAGGATTAGAAGAAGTAATAAATATATATTCTTTATTTATATCATTTTGGTATAGATTTGGATATCTGCCAAGTTCAATACTATATTTGCAATTTGGATCTTGTACATGTATATACCAACTATTAGCAAAATCGTTAATTTCAATTTCAAAAGAATAATTCATGGTTTCATTATGAATGATTAAAACAGGTCTAGTTTTAGTAAAAAATTCATCTCCATATTGGTTCATTAAAAGTAATCGATCAGTATCAGAAATATCCCAATATACAAATAGCATTTGTGGGGTTTGAGCTAATACTTTAATTGTTGTTTCATTATATCGATAAGGTAAGTCATAATATTCTGAGAAATCTAGCATTTTTTGACTTTTATTACGAGTTGTTCTTGGTTTTTTGCTAGAAGCATCCTTAACTTGAGTAGCCTTTTTTATCGAAACAGAAGATGACGTTTTTTTAGAAGTATTGCCTTTTTTAGCAGTAGTTGATGAAGTCTTTTTAGAAGTAGTACTTTTTTTTGCTGTAGTTGATGAAGTTTTTTTGGAAGTAGTACTTTTTTTTGCTGTAGTTGTTGAAGTCTTTTTTGTATTAGCATCACTTTTTGTTTTTACATTTTCCTTTTTGGCAGTTAACTTTGCTTCATCTTTTGTAGTTCTTGGCATCTAACAATTCCTCCTTAGTAAAATAAAAATTTCTTCTATTATACTATACTAAAAGAAAAATAAATTCAAGTAAAATGTCGAATAAATATAAAAAAATCGTAAAAATTAAAAAAGAAATATTACAAAAATATTACATTTTGCAAAAAATGAACATATTTTGTAAAAATATATTTACATTTGTAAAAAAATTGTATAAAATCAACCATGAAAAGTAACAAAAGAAAATTGTTAGGAAGGGGCGCAAATGCCAATGAAAATTTTAATGCTAACATGGGAATATCCACCAAGAATTGTAGGGGGAATTGCAAGAGTAGTAAATGATTTATCAAAAAGACTAATAAAAGATGGACATGAAGTAACAGTTGTTACATATCGAGAAGAAAATGCACTATATTTTGAAGAAGACAAAGGAGTTAAAGTATACCGAGTTGACAACTATATGATTAATCCTAACAATTTTATTGATTGGATTATGCAAATGAATTTTAATATGGTAGCAAAAGCAAATGAGATTATGGCAAAAGAAGGAAAATTCGATGTAATACATGCTCATGATTGGTTAGTAGCATATGCTGCAAAAACATTAAAAAATTCGTATGACATACCAATTGTAGCGACTATCCATGCAACAGAAAGTGGGAGAAATTCTGGAATTCATGATGAAACACAACGCTATATCAATGATACAGAATGGATGCTTACCTATGAATCAACAGAAGTAATTGTTAATAGTAATTATATGAAACGAGAATTACAATCTTTATTTGGGCTACCATTTGAGAAAATAAATGTAGTACCAAATGGAATTAATATCAATATGTTTAGTGGAATTGAGAGAGATTATGATTTTAGAAGACAATATGCACTAGATAATGAAAAAATTATCCTATTTATGGGAAGACTTGTTTATGAAAAAGGAGTACAACACCTGATATCTGCTATGCCAAAAATATTAGCAGGATATCATGATGCTAAATTGGTAATTGCAGGTAAAGGGCGGTATGATAGATGAACTAAAAGCACAAGTAAATGCAATGGGAATAGGAAATAAAGTATATTTTACAGGTTACATGGATGCAAAGCAGGTTTGCAAAATGTATAAATGTGCTGATGTATCAGTGTTTCCAAGTACATATGAGCCATTTGGGATAGTTGCACTAGAGGCAATGCTTGCAGGAACACCCGTAGTGGTATCTGATATTGGAGGGCTAAATGAAATTATACAACATGGAGAAAATGGAATGAAGGCATATGCAGGAAATGCAAATTCAATTGCAGACTCCATTTTATCAATATTATATAATCCTCAACTATCAACCGAGGTCGTAAAAAAAGCTAAAAATATGGTTAAAAACGAGTATAACTGGGCAAAAATTGCCCAAGATACCCACTTTACATATCAAAAAGCAATTTGCCAAACAATGGCACAAAAACAGGCTCGTCAAATCGAACAAGAAAAAGCAAGAAAAACTAAAAGAGCAAGAAACACAGAAACAGAAATTACTAATTTATTAGCATTTCGAAAAAGACAAGCATATGCCTAAAGTGGTATAGGACAACCAAAAAGTAAAGGGAGGAAAAAGCATGAATATATATGATACTGCAAATCGTTTAGCATATGAAATTAAGAATTCAGAAGAATATAAAAATTATAAAAAAGAAAAAGAGGAAATCAAAAATCATCCAGATTTAATAGAAAAGTTAGAAACATTTGAAAAAGAACGATATGAAGTACAAGTATCTGCTATTTCTGAAGGAAAAAAAGATATTGAAAAAGCAGAAAAAATACAAAAAATTTATGCAGAGCTAATTACAAATGACATTATGAAACAATATTTTGATGCAGAATTAAAATTTAATGTAATGTTAGGAGATATTAACAAAATTATAGCAGAATCAGTAGAAGATGTTATTCGATAAAAGAAATAGTATAAAAGTGCGTTATAAGCTTGCAAGCTTATAACATTAACACAAAAATGCAGAAATTTTATAAAAAAGTTTGCAATTTATATTGGTTTGTGCTAAAATATCAATGTTATATGGAAACAATAAGGAGGAAAAATAAGTGGAAATAGTAAAATATATATTGATGGGAATTTATGTAATTGTTTGTTTTGCTCTAATTGTTATTGCAATGATGCAATCTAAAGATGATAGTGGAGCAAGTGCAACTATTACTGGTTCTTCAAGTAACTTTTATGAAAAAAATAAAGGAAGAACTAAAGAAGGAAGATTGAAAAGATGGACAATTATATTAGGAAGTGTATTTGCAATTTTAACAATTGTTCTTTCAATTATGTATGTAATATAAATTTTTTGGAATGATAAAGAGCAGCTAGTAAGCTTGCTCTATTTTCATATAATAGGAAATTTTTATTGTTGCAAAACTACATTTCATTAAAAATTACTTTGCAATTTTTTTGTGAAGCAATTAAGACAGATACATTGAAATGTTATAAATACAGACAACGGTTTTTATAAGTTGAAAAAAATAAAATTAGAATATATATTACAAGGAGGAGGAAAATGAATAAAAAAGAGTTAGTTTGGAGCTTGATTTCTGATAAAACTTATGTACCAATGAAGAAAAAGCAGATAGCACAAATTTTAATGGTACCAAAAGAAGAACACCAAGAGCTACAAAGTATTTTAGAAGAATTAGAAAGAGAATATAAAATACGAAAAAACAGAAAAAATCAATACATTTTGATGGATGCACCATATTTACAAGGAGTATACCATAGACACCAAAAAGGTTTTGGGTTTGTTATAGTAGATAATGATGAAGAAATACATATTTCTACAGAGCATGCAAAAACTGCAATGGATGGAGATATTGTTTTAATAAAAATATTAGAAGAAATAGAGGGAAAAAGAAAAGAAGGTAACATTGTTAAAATCATAAAAAGAGATATTTGTGAATTAGTAGGAACTTTTTATGATAATCGAAATTTCGGTTTTGTTGTACCAGATAATCCAAAGTTAGGGACAGACATTTTTATTTCTAAAAAAAGTTTTTCGCAGGCAAAAAATCAAGACAAGGTAGTTGTTAAAATTACAAAATATCCAGAAAAACGGAAAAAGTGCTGAAGGTAAAATTGTAGAAGTAATTGGTAAAATGAATCAAGCAGGAGTCGATATGATGTGCTTAATAAGAGAACATCATTTGCCATATGAATTTCCAGAACCAGTAATAGAAGAGGCAAATCAAATACGACAAAAGATAGAATTAAAGGATATTCCAAATCGAGTAGATTTAAGAGATAAACTAATTTTTACAATAGATGGTGAAGATGCAAAGGATTTAGATGATGCTATTTGTGTAGAAAAACTAGAGAATGGAAATTATAAATTAGGTGTGCACATTGCAGATGTTAGCTACTATGTAAGAGAAGGCACACAGTTGGATAAAGAAGCATATATAAGAGGAACTAGTATATATATGCTAGATAGAGTAATTCCTATGCTACCAACCAAATTATCGAATGGTATTTGTAGTCTAAATGAGAAAGAAGACCGCTTTACATTATCAATTGAAATGGAAATTGATTCATTACGGAAGAGTGATTGATGCCAATGTATTCAAAGGGATTATCAATGTCACAAAGAGAATGACATATACCAATGTTACAAAAATTCTAGAAAATTCAGATCAAAAAATTGTAGAAGAATATAAGCAATATATAAATGAATTTAAAAAAATGGAAGAATTAGCAACAATTTTAGAAAAGAAAAGAAAAACTGAAGGCAGTCTAAATTTAGAAATACCAGAAACCAAGATTATATTAAATGAAAATGGACAAGCAATTAAAGTAGGAAAATATGAATTGACATTTGCCAATACAATTATTGAACAATTTATGCTAATTGCAAATGAAACAATTGCAGAAAAATTTTATTGGTTAGAGGCACCATTTGTTTATCGTGTTCATGAAGTACCAGATTTAGAAAAAGTACAAGAATTAAATAAATTCCTATTTGATTTTGGATATAAAATAAAAGGAAATAAAGAAAAATTACATCCAAAAGAATTTAGTAAAATATTAGAAGAAATCAAGGAAAAACCAGAAAATAGAGTTATTTCTACACTAATTCTTCGCACATTAAAAGTTGCAAAATATGAAAACCAAAATAAAGGACATTTTGGAATAGCAAGTAAATACTATTGCCATTTTACATCACCAATTCGTAGATATCCAGATTTATTTATTCATAGAATGATATCATACTATTTAGAACGAGACTATCAGGTAAAAGAAGATTGGAAGGAGCAGTATGTAAATATAGCAGAAAATGTAGCAATGCATTCTTCGGAAAGGGAGAAGGTAGCGCAAAAAGTAGAAAGAGATAGTATTGATTTAAAAAAGGCAGAATATATGCAGGATAAGATTGGAGAAATTTACTCTGGAATTATCAGTAGTGTTACTAATTTTGGAATATTTGTTGAGCTTGAAAATACAATAGAAGGGTTAATCCGTTTTGAAAATTTAGGAGAAAATGAGTATTTTATTTATGATGATGAGCATAAACATTTAATAGGAGAAAAAACAAATAAGATTTACAAACTAGGAGACACAATAAACATACAAGTGCTTGAAGCAAATAAACAAACAAGAAAAATAGGTTTTGCAAAAGTAGCAGACAATATATAGTTTAAAAAATAAAGGATAGCATAATATTTCACATATTTATTAAGCAAGAGATAAACAAATTCTTCAAAAAAAGTTAATGTTCAGAAAAAATTATTTATAAAAGTTATTATCTGAACTACAAAAAAGAAAGGAGAAGGGCATGAAGGAATATTTACAACCATCAACAATACTAGCACCAATACCAGCAGTTATGGTATCATGTGGCAATATGGAGCAAGCAAATATTACAACAATTGCATGGACAGGAGTTTTAAATTCAGAACCGCCACTTGTGTATGTATCCATTAGACCAGCAAGATATTCATATCATATTATAAAAGAAACAAAAGAATTTGTAATAAACTTACCAGATGAAGCCCTAGTGTGGCATACTGATTTTTGTGGAACAAAGTCAGGTAAAGAAATAGACAAATTTAGAGAAGCAAAACTAACAAAAGAACCATGTAAACAAATAAAGACACCAGGAATTAAAGAATGTCCAATTAACTTGGAATGTAAATTAAAAGAGATAAAGCCATTAGGGTCACATGACATGTTTATAGGAGAAATTGTTAATGTTAATGCAAAATCAGATTTAATTGAAAATGGAAAAATTAACATAGCAAAAGCAAATTTAATAACATATTTAGGAAATCAATATTATGTAGCAAATAAGAAAATAGCAGAAAGAGGAATTTGCTTGAAATAATTTAAAAAATGTATTGACAAAATCTATGATAGTCGTTATAATAAATACTATCATAGAAAGATGCAGGTGTAGTTCAATGGTAGAATTCCAGCCTTCCAAGCTGGCTATGCGGGTTCGATTCCCGCTACCTGCTCCATTACTTTGCACCACCTTGAATAATCAAGAGGGTGTTTTTCTTTCAATAAAAGTAGTTGAAAAAGGAAGAAATATTCGATATAATAAAAAAAGAAATATGCGGGTGTAATTTAGTGGTAGAATGTCATGCTTCCGACCTGATAGCGCGGGTTCGATTCCCGCCATCCGCTCCAATGACGTATCTGTTCGAACTAATAGAACAGATAGATACAAATATCATTCTTAGAAGGATGGTGTTTTTTTATTGCCTTGCAGAGCCTATAAGCTATATATATGTACTATACTTGTGAGCATTGTAAGACATATTACAGAGAAGATAAAATCGAAGAATGTCTACAAAGATTTATTCTTGAGTTAGTAGAGTATGATATGGCAGTTAAGAAATATTTTTTACCAATACTAGCTGATAAAAAAGAAACAAAAACAGAAAAATTAGACCAAGAAATTGACACATTACAAAAGCAAAAAGAAAGAATAAAAAAGGCTTATGTAAGTGGAATAGTTGAAATGGAAGATTTTTCGGAAGACTACAAAATCATTGAAGAAAAAATCAATATTTTAGAAACAAAAAAATATGAAAAACTTAATACAAATAGTTTATCATTTACTCCACAACAACTAATGGCTGATAGAGATATTGAAAGAGAAAAGCTAATAAAAGATAACAAATTAAATGAAACTTTAAAGCAAGAATGGAATAAAAAATCGAAAGAAGAAAAGCAAGAATTTATTTCAAAATTTATTGAATCAATTATATTATTAAAGAACAAAAAACGGAGAATTTTATATTGATAAAATAAATTTTAGAAGTAGTTACATTGAACAACTAACAAAATTTTTACATTAGGAATAGTAGATGTTTTTGTACCAGTTGAAGTAGATGAAGAAGAAAAAGAAATTAGGACAAGTGTTAATATAAATCAAGAACAATTAGACGATTATATTGCAAAACTTAATCAAGAATTTGAAATAGAATTTTATGAATTATTTTCAAAAAATGTGAATGAAAATGAAGAAGAAGTGGTAAAATTTAGAGAAACATTTAAAACAATAACAACAGATAATGAAGCAGAATTTAGGAATTGGAAAATAATAGAGAAGTCATATACAGGAAGTAAAAAAGCAAGAACAAGTCAATATTTTGCAGATGCTTACTGTTCGTGACAAAGAGGAACAAACGAAAATATAAATAAAATGATAAGAAGATTTTTACCAAAAGGAACAAGTTTTAAGAATATAACGAAAGAAGAAGTAAAAAAGATAGAAAAATGGATAAATAATTATCCACGAAAGATATTGAAATATAAGACATCTGAGGAATATTATCGAGAAGAAAAAGTAGCGTAAAAACTAAATTTTAATGATTTTTAATTTTTAAGAAAAAAACGTGCAATTAATATTGCAATTTCCAAACGATAATTTTTTATGAATTATATTTGACAAAAATAAAAAAAGATGTTATTATATAAATACAATAAACAAATTGTCTTGAATTCGGAAGATGTCATTTGTTTTGAGTATGTGTACCGTAAACAATACACATACTATTTTTTTATCTAAAAATAAACAGGATAGCTCCGTAAAAACTACCCTGTTCTTGACATTATGTATTACTACATTTGTCTTTGGGCTTGTCCTGTTGTTCCTTTGCTTTCATAGTTTCTTCTTTTTCTTTCAGAAGCATCTCTACTAATCGCAAAATTAATTCGGAATTTGTCATTTGTTTCTTCCCCCTTTCCGTTTTTAAGTAAAAAACTACCTTCTGACAGAGAAAGGTTGCTATTATATTACAACATATATTATTAAAATACAAGAGAACAAAACAAATTTTTGAAAAATATGTAAATATACTTTTTTATATGCCGTATAATTATTGATTTTTCATCTTTTTTGTGAAAGTTCCTATAAGAACACTCCAACCAACTACGTTTCTGTTCGAACTAATAGAACAGATAGATACAAATATCATTCTTAGAAGGATGGTGTTTTTTTATTGCCTTGCAAAGCCTATAAGCTATGAAGGTAAGTCATAACTCATATGAAAATGATAGACAACAAAGTCTATATGGGAGATTATGAAAAAGGAAAATCTAACAGTAAGGATACAGTAATTTATATGAATGTTGTCGAGACAATAATTAGTCGTGCCATGTGGGAAGAAGCACAAATACAAAAAGAAAAAAATCAAAGAAGTTATGTAAGAGATAGAGTTTATATATTTTTTCAAAAACTAAAATGTCCTAAATGCAATAGAATAATGAAATGTAAAGGCTCTGGTGGTACTAAAAGAAAATATATGTACAATATATAGAAAATATGTTAAAATTTAATCAAAGGAGAAATGAAGATGGTAAAGAATATTGTATTTGATTTAGGTGGAGTTCTAATTGATTTCAAACCTGAAAGATATTTAGCACATATTGGATTTAGTGAAGAAGATATTATCCTATTTACAAAAATAGTTTTTTATGGAGAAGAATGGAATGAATATAACTCTTCAAAATCTAACACTAAGCAAACAGAACAAAAATTAATGCAAAGTTATCCTCAATATATTGATAAAATAAAAGAAATTTTTAGCAACATTAATTATAAATATATATTATTTGAAATGAAGGATACGTCTAATTATTTAAAAGAATTAAAAGATAAAGGATATGATATTTATATTTTATCTGATTTAAGTATAGATAGTTATAATTATAATAAACAATTTGAATTTTTTGATTATATTAAAGGTGGTGTATATTCTTTTGAAATAGGAACAACAAAACCAAATGAAAACAATTATAAAATATTATTAGAAAAATATAATTTGATTCCAGAAGAAACTATTTTTATTGACGATAGATTAAATAATATACAAATAGCAAATAATTTTGGTATACATGGAATACAATTTGTAACATTAGATAGTGTTAAAGAAGAAATTAAGAGTTTAGAGAAAAATAATTAACCCAATAATATTGCTAATAAAATTTTTAATTTTTTGTTTTTAAGTTAAAATGTAAGAAAAATTGATTATATCAAAATAATTAGAATTATTATAATAAAAAAAGTCTCCCTACACAAGCAGTGTAGGGAGAAAAGCCTTTAAATTGCTGCCAATAATTCTTCATTTTCATGAACATGACGATGAATTGCTTCTAATATCTCGTTGGAAAATGATTTTTCTGTTTTCTGAATCCAGCTGTCATTCATTCCAACATTGTAGTTAACTTTAATATGTCGATATCTTTCTCCTGAAAAGATACTGTGCCAATCTTCTGTGCAATCAATAGTATCTTGTTTGGCTACTTTGATATATTCAGGTTCAGGACAACCTGTAACCTGCGTTAATTGGGCATAAATATTCCGTCTAGTCATGATACCAGTATATTGGATTGCGTAAACATGACCACCATTTTCATCAGTAAGTTCCACCATTAAAAAAACTTTTTTCATTTCTCCTATTTAATGTGTTCTTCTACTGTATAAGCTAGAAGAATGTTTTCTAATATGTTTGATATATTTATTATACCAAATTTTTACCCCAAAATCAAATTTATGTAAAATTCAAGTCCTGAAATTTTTAATATTTTAATTACAAATATAAAATTTTATGCTACACTAAATTCATCAGACAATATCTGACGAATTTAAAAGGAGGATAATGATGGGAATATTAATTTTTATGATACTTGTTATTGGTATAACTATATTTTTATGTAAAAAGTTTAATGTAAGTAAAAAGGTTATAACAATAATCGTAGTTGTTTTAATTGTCGTAGGAATGACTGTTATATTACTAAATAGATTTAATATAATAGATAAAATAAAGTATGAAATATATAATAATCAGACAACTATTACTCAGGAAGAAAGGGATCAAGCTATAGCTAAAATACATTATACTAATATTCTTGGGATTGATGCAATAATTTATGAAACCTATTACATTTATGAAAATACAGATGATACATATTATTATTTTACAACTAGTAGCCATACTACTATCACTGGACCTCAGGAAGAAAAAATAAATAAAAAAGGTAGTATTAATAATAAAAATCAATTAGAAAAAATCGTGAATAATTTTGAAAAGAAAGTCAAATCAGAAAATTCTACAATGGAATATATTACATTTAATTACAATGGTCAAGAAGTACAAAAAGAAGAATTTTTAAATAAAATCTTTAATTAGTTTTCATAAACTGATTGGAATTTTTACGAAACTCATATTAAAACAAATTTAGTGGTACTTAAGAAAATTTCAAAGCATTGAGTCGTTTTTCCTATCATTATTTATAGTGATTTATTAAACAAATCATATAATATTAGTGTCAATTTAGTTTGACAAGTTAAATATTGTAAGTTAAAATATATTTAACTTAACCCTCTACTACTTTTGTAGTAAGACGGGAGCCTAAATGATTTTGGAGAGTTCAAAGCAACTCTCCTTTTTAAGTTCTATATTATTATTTCGTAAAAAACTTTATAATTTGTTTATCAATTAAATCAAGTGATAAACTAGATATTTTTACATTTCTTCTTAAATCAGGCGTACTAAAACTTAGACTTTTTTCATTAGCCAAAATTTATCTTCTTTAGAAGAGGCTTTTTCTAAATTATCCAAATACCTTATTTGAAATATTCCCATTGCATTAGCAAGATTGTAAAATAGAGGAAAATACTCTAATTCATAATCAGTCAATTTATTATACTGTTGATATTCAACTAATATAATTTTTGTACTTGCTATTGTATTATCAATACTTTTGGAATTTAAATATAAATTACAAGAAGTTACCGCAAAATCTAAATCCGTAATTTATTGTTAGTATTTTTCATAACATTTGAACTAATAATATTTCCATGAACAAAGGATTTTGACTATTCTAAAAATATCATTGACAATCGAAGCTCTCCTTGTTAAAATAAGAATAGAAAATAATCAGTTACATAACAGGGGGAAGAAAGATGCAAGGAAAACTGAATATATTAAATTTTGAGAAATATTTCTTCTTTGGATTAGTAAATAAAGAAGCAGTAATAAAATGGATTATAATAAATGTTGCTAAAATACGTAGTAATACAAATAAAGAGATAGATCAAGAGCAAGAAAAAACAGGGTATGAAAAAGATAAAGAAAAGATACTTGATTTAATTGTACAATTGGAAAGATTTACATCATTACATGATGATACAGAAAATCGACAATATTTTTATGACAGTGTTAATAGAGATTCAGAAACTGTACAAAAAATGTTTAATAAAATACTATGTGAAATAGAGAAAAAAGGTGCTATTATTGTAGCAAAAGAGCCCCAATTGCCAATGCCAGGAATATTTTTTAATGCACGTCCATATAGTAAAACGGTTCAAGAAAAATATGATGTATATTCAGGGGAACAATATATAAATTATTTAAGAAGCAGTCCAAATACTTCTTGGGGAGAGGAGTTATTTGATATATTATGTTATTTACAAGAACTAGAACATGAAAATCGATTTGAATATTATTCACTATTTTTAGATTCGAAATATGCAAGAGCGATTGATAGAAATAAAAATAATGCACAAGTAGCAGATGATAGAGAAATTCATGAAATTAGAAATGTTTATCGTAAATTTTTAAAGCGGTAGACAAGTTTCAGGAGTAGATATTAAGCTTGCTCTTTCATCACATGAGAACCAAGAAATGATTAAATATATTGATAAACATTATCCAGAATATGACACAATTACAACATTAAAAGCAGATGCTATGAATGATAATTATAAAACTAGAGTGATAAGAGAAACAGAAAAAGTTTGTAAATTATTTTTGAAGGAAAAGGATAATAGCTTGGGTTTATAAAACTTGTAGTTTAAACATTAACTTAAAAAGAATAAAAAAGTAAAGATTATATCTTGCATTTTCTTTTAAAATATAGTAATATTTTTTAGGGTGTTAGAAAATGAGGAATTTTGTAGAAACAATAAAAACAAAAAAAGTAATTGGTAGCAAAGCAAATTTGCTTGTTTTTGTGTTTACTACTATTATTTCTATTATATATGTAAAAAATCACTAAACTAATGTTTTAGTGATTTTTTACTTTTAATAAAATTTATTTTAGCCCCCAAAAAGAAAATAGGAGGAGATTGTAATGGAAAACAGTAAAATGGTTTTAGATGTAAATGAAAAACCACAAGTTGCAAAATGGATTATTTTGGCATTTCAACATGTATTTGCCATGTTTGGTGCTACTATTTTAGTACCAATTTTAGTAAACTCTACAGCAGGAGAAACAGTACTTACCATACCAGTAGCATTAGTAACATCTGGTATAGGAACTTTAATTTATATTTTATGTACAAAAGGAAAATCACCAGTATATTTAGGAAGCTCTTTTGCATTTATTGCACCACTTGCAGCAGCATATGTAAAGGGTGGATTAAGTGGGGCAATGACAGGAGTTATGGTAGTAGGACTTATTTATATTATATTTGCTACTATTATTCGTTTTACAGGAAAAAAATGGCTAGATAAGATATTACCACCAGTTGTAATTGGACCAATGATTATGATAATTGGTTTAGGACTTGCACCATCTGCAATTTCACAAATAGGACTTACTTCAGGTACAGAAGTAGAATGGAAAGCAATTTTTGTTGCAGTAGTAACTTTCTTAGTAACTGCTATTGTAGCAGTTAGAGGAAAAGGCTTTTTAAAAATTATTCCTTTTTTAGTAGGAATTGTAACAGGATATATTGCCTCTGTATGTGTAGGCTTAGTTGATTTTGCACCAGTAGCAGAAGCAGCATTTTTTAGCATGCCACAATTTGCAATACCATTTTTAAATTATACACCAAACTTTTCTGCAATTCTTACTATTGCACCAATTGCACTAGTAACGATGGCAGAACATATAGGAGACCATACATCATTAAGTAATATTATTGGAAAAGATTTATTAAAAACACCAGGATTAGATAAAACGTTATTAGGAGATGGTGTTGCAACCTTTGTTGCAGGATTACTTCGGAGGACCAGCTAATACAACCTATGGAGAAAATACATCTGTAGTTGGAATGACAAAAATTGCATCTGTTTGGGTAATTGGACTTGCAGCAATTTTTGCAATATGTTTAGGTTTTTTAGGAAAATTTACAGCACTTGTTTCTACAATTCCAAATCCAGTATTAGGGGGAGTAAGCTTACTTCTTTATGGATTCATTGCTGTAAATGGTTTAAAAGTGTTAATTCAAAATCAAATTGATTTTGGAAAAACCAAAAATGTAGTTGTTGCATCTGCTATGCTTGTATTAGGTCTTGGAGGAGCTGCTATTTCAATTGTAAGTGGAGATATATCTGTTACAATTTCTGGAATGAGTTTAGCAGCAATCGTTGGAATTCTGATAAACCTTTTATTACCAGAAGAAAAAGATGAGGCACCAAAAATATTAAAAGAAGCGAAAAAAGAAGAAAAAATAGAAACAAAGATATCATAAAGAAAGAAGGAAAAAAGGATGAAGGCAATTGAAGTGAAGCATCCATTGATTCAACATAAAGTAGCAATTTTAAGAGATAAGAAAACAGGAACAAAAGAATTTCGAGAATTAGCAGAAGAAATTGCTATGCTACTTTGCTATGAGGCAATGAGAGATGCAAAAACAGATGAAGTAGAGGTAGAAACACCAATGGGAAAAACAACAGCACAAAAATTAAACGAGGATAATTATACATTTGTTCCTATTTTAAGAGCAGGACTTGGGATGTCCAATGGAATTACAAAAATTATTCCAAATGCTAAAATAGGGGTTATTGGATTATATCGTAATGAAGAAACACTAGAGCCAGTGAGATATTATTATAAAGTACCAAAAGATATTCAAAACAGAGAAGTAATTTTAGTAGATCCAATGCTTGCAACAGGTGGTTCTGCAGTAGATGCGATAAAAATGATGAAACAAGATGGAGTAACAAAAATTAAATTTTTATGCTTGATTGCAGCACCAGAAGGAATTAAAAAAGTGGAAGAAGCATATCCAGATGTACAAATCTACTGTGCAAAAATCGATGATCATCTAAATGATATTGGCTATATCGTACCAGGACTAGGTGATGCAGGGGATAGAATTTTTGGAATTAAATAAGATTTGAAAAATTCACATAAAAGTGATATAATAAAAGTGTGATGGGTAACCATCGTTGTGAAAGGAGTCCATATGTCCAAATTGAAAGCTTTTTTGCTAGTAATTTTATTTGGATTATTGTGCTTGGGAGCATGGGCAATTGTAATGGATAAAGAATTGGGAACTATTCTGTTAACGGCAGGATTCATTTCCATAATTGTATTTAGTACAGTTTGCTCAAGCCCAAGATGGTTTTAAAGCGTGGAGTATTTGTTTTCTCCACGCTTTTTCTATTTTGTAAAGATGTTTCACAAAAATTTCACAAATAAAATTAGCAATTGGGGTTGACAATTGCTAATTTTGGATATAATATAGACAAAGAAATTAGCAAACTAAACTTTTGAGTGCTAAAACAATGTTAAAAATTTGTATAATTATCTAGTACGGAGCTTTTCTCCTAATGAGAGAAAAATCCTACTATCCAAAAAAGAGGTGATGAAGGTGCTAGATAAACGCAAAAAAGAGATTTTACAAGCTGTAGTGGATGAATATATTAACACTGCAGAGCCAGTTAGTTCAGCAACACTTGTAGAAAAATATGGATTACAGTATAGTAGTGCAACAGTACGAAATGAACTTGCTGAATTAGAAACAATAGGCTATCTTGATAAACCACATACATCTTCTGGAAGAGTTCCATCTGAAAAAGGATATCGCTTTTATGTTGATGAATTAGTAAATGATGAAGATATTTCATTAGAAGAAATTAAATACATTCAAAATAAACTATCAACAAAAGTAAATGAAATTGAAGACTTAACTAAAATTGCAACCTCTACATTATCAGAAATTACTCATTATACAACAGTTGCTATTGGACCAAAAACAGACATGCAAATAATTGAGGAAATTAAATTTGTATTATTGGGTTCAAGAATGCTAATGGTAGTCATTGTAACAGATAGTGGTTTAGTAAAAGAAACAATTATTAAATATGATGAAGATATTCATCAAACACAAGTGGAAACTTTAAACAATCTATTTAATAGTAAATTAAAAGGAAAACCACTTAGTAAAATTGACAGGCCGATGGAAGAATATATTTTTTCTGAAATCAATTATAGTGTGGAAGTAATAAAACCAATTATTGAACAAATCAATAAAGTAATAGAAGAAGAAAATCAAATTTATTTAGAAGGCACAAAAAAAGCATTTGATTTACCAGAATTCAAAAGCTTAGAAATTGCTAAAAATTTTGTTAACATTTTAGATGAAAAAGAATTAGTATTAGATATGCTAAATTCTGGAATTGCAAAAGATATCAATGTTTATATTGGAGATGAAAATGATAACGAACAATTAAAGGATTTTAGTATTATTACATTTAAACATTCAGTAGGAGACAAAGACTTAGGAACAATTGGTATTATTGGGCCTAAACGAATGGACTATTCAAAAGTAATTTCAGTAATGAAATATATCAGTAAAAAAATGAAGGAAAAAGATTTATAAGAAAAGAGGAATGAAAAATGGAAGAAAATAAAGAAGAGATAGTGGAAAATGTAACAGAAGAAATAAAAGATACGACTAAACAAGACTTAGAGGAAATGACAGACCGCTATAAACGCTTAATGGCAGAATTTGATAATTTTAAAAAAAGAAGTTCAAAAGAAAGAGAAACCTTATACAATTCATTAACATCAGATATTGTAACTTCAATTTTACCAGTAGTAGATAATTTAGAAAAAGCAGTATCAGTAGAAACGCAAGATGAAAATTATAAACAAGGAGTAGAATTAGTATATAAGCAACTAATGGATACATTATCTAATTTAGGGGTAGAAGAAATAAAAGCAGTAGGAGAAACATTTGACCCAGAATATCATGAAGCAGTAAGCAGTGTACAAGATGATACATTAGGAGAAAAAGAGATAAAAGAAGAATTTAGAAAGGGATATAAAATTAAAGACAAAGTAATACGCCATTCTATGGTGGTTGTTGCAAACTAAATTTAACTAGATACATAAAAAAGAAAGTGTTTTCTTTTTATATTCTACAATTAAAATTGTTATTAAATTTTTAAATATATACATACAAAAGAAGATAAATATAAATCAAAAATAAATTTTTAGGAGGAATTTAAAATGGGAAAAATTATAGGAATCGATTTAGGAACAACAAATTCATGTGTTGCAGTAATGGAAGGTGGAGAAGCAGTTGTTATACCAAATGCAGAAGGAAATAGAACTACACCATCTGTTGTAGCATTTTCAAAAAATGGGGAAAGATTAGTAGGACAAATTGCAAAGCGTCAAGCAGTTACTAATCCAGATAATACGGTTATTTCAATTAAAAGAAGTATGGGAACAGACAAAAAGGTAAAAATTGAAGGAGATGAATTTACTCCACAAGAAATTTCAGCAATGATTTTACAAAAATTAAAACAAGATGCTGAAAATTACTTAGGTTCAGAAGTAAAACAAGCGGTTATCACTGTACCTGCCTACTTTAGTGATTCACAAAGACAAGCAACAAAAGATGCAGGTAAAATTGCAGGACTAGAAGTATTAAGAATTATCAATGAACCAACGGCAGCCTCTCTTGCTTATGGAATGGATAAAGAAGATCAAGACCAAAAGATTATGGTATATGATTTAGGAGGAGGAACTTTTGATGTTTCAATTCTAGACATTGGAGATGGTGTATTTGAAGTATTAGCAACAAGTGGAAACAATCATTTAGGAGGAGATGATTTTGACCAAAAAATTATTGACTACTTAGTAGCAGAATTTAAAAAAGAGCAAGGTGTTGATTTGAGTGCTGATAAAATGGCAATGCAACGTTTAAAAGAAGCAGCAGAAAAAGCAAAAATTGAATTATCTGGTGTACAACAAACCAATATTAACTTACCATTTATAACAGCAGATGCAACAGGACCAAAACATATGGATATTACTTTAACAAAATCAAAATTTGAAGAACTAATCCGTGATTTAGTTGAATCAACAGCTGGACCTGTTAACCAAGCATTAAAGGATGCAGGGATTTCAGCATCTGATGTACACAAAGTATTATTAGTAGGAGGGTCTACTAGAGTACCATGTGTACAAGAATTAGTAAAAAGAGTAACAGGAAAAGAGCCAGATAAGGGAATTAACCCAGATGAATGTGTTGCGATTGGTGCTGCAATACAAGGTGGTGTATTATCAGGAGATGTAAAAGACTTAGTATTACTAGATGTAACACCATTATCACTTGGTATTGAAACATATGGAGGAGTATTTACAAAACTAATTGAAAGAAATACAACTATTCCAACGAAAAAATCACAAATTTTCTCAACAGCAGCAGATGGTCAAACCAGTGTAGAAGTACATGTTCTACAAGGAGAACGTGAAATGGCAGCATATAATAAAACATTAGGAAGATTCCAATTAACAGGAATTCCAGCAGCGCCTCGTGGGGTACCACAAATCGAAGTAACATTTGATATAGATGCCAATGGTATTGTTCATGTATCAGCAAAAGACATGGCAACAGGAAATAGCCAAGACGTATCAATTACAGCAAGTACAAACCTTTCAGATGAGGATATTGAAAAAGCTGTAAAGGATGCAGAAGCACATGCAAGTGAAGATAAAAAGAAAAAAGAAGAAATTGAAGCAAGAAATAATGCAGAAAGTTTAGTATATAATAGTGAAAAAACATTAAAAGACTTAGGAGATAAAGTTTCAGGAGAAGAAAAGGCAAAAGTAGAAGCTGAAATTGATAATGTGAAAAAAGCATTAGAAGGAACAGATATTGATAAAATAAAAGAAGCAACAGAAAAATTAACACAAGCCTTTTACGAAATATCTGAAAAATTATATAAACAAGCAAATCCTAATGCAGAAGGAGTAGATCCTAATGCTGCAGCAGGTGCAGAACAAGGGCAAAATGATGGAAATGTATATGATGCAGATTACAAAGTAGAAGAAGATGGAGAAAATAAATAATTAGAGAGTTAGATAATTAGAAATTAGAAGTTAGAGGGTAAATTTTCTAACCTCTAACTTCTAATTTCTAAACTTTGAACGGAGGCTAGCATGGCTACAAAAAGAGATTATTATGAGGTATTAGGTGTTGATAAAAATGCAAGTGATGAAGACCTAAAAAAAGCATATCGTAAACTTGCAAAAAAATATCATCCAGATGCAAATCCAGATAATAAAAAAGAAGCAGAAGCGAAGTTTAAGGAAGTAAACGAAGCTTATGAAACATTATCTGATAGTCAAAAAAGAAGAATGTATGACCAATTTGGACCAGACGGACCTGGGGGCTTTGGTAGTGGAGGACCAGGAGGAGGGTATTATTCATATTCTACCTCTGGCTTTGATGGCTTTGATATGGGAGACTTGGGAGATATTTTTTCATCTTTCTTTGGAGGAGGCTTTGGAGGAAGAACTTCAGCAAGGCAAAATAATGGGCCAACCAAGGGCGCAGATTTACAATACAATATGGAAATTACTTTTGAGGAAGCATTCTTAGGAGTAGAAAAAGAAATTAACATTACAAGAGAAGATACCTGTGATACTTGCCATGGAAGTGGAGCAAGACCAGGAAGTAAAGTGGAGACTTGTACAATGTGTCATGGGGCTGGAAAAATACAACAAGTACAAACTACTATTTTGGGGCAAATGCAAACTACAAGAACTTGTCCAACCTGCCATGGCGAAGGGAAAATAGTAAAAGAGCCATGTGATACTTGTAAAGGAAGAGGAACAGTTCGAAAACCAGCTAAAATAAAAGTAAAAATCCCAGCAGGAATTGATGAAAACCAAACAGTGGTGTTAAGAGGAGAAGGAGCACCAGGTACAAAGGGTGGAGCAAAAGGCGATTTATATATTACAGTACATATCAAACGTCACAACATTTTTACAAGACAAGATTATAATGTGCTTTGTGACATACCAATAACTTTTACGCAAGCAACCTTAGGTGCAGAACTTGAAATACCAATGGTGGATGGTTCAAAAGAAAAATTTAAAATTCCAGAAGGAACACAAACAGGAACAAGATTTAGAATAAAAGGAAAAGGATTTAAAGCAGTTAACAGAAGTTACGAAGGAGACCTTATTTTTACAGTAGAAATTCAAACCCCAAAACGCTTATCAAAAGAACAAAGAGAATTGTTAGTAGAACTTGCTAAAACCATGAATGAACAACCACCTGTAAAGAAAAGAGGAATATTTGGGTGAGAAAAGAGAAAAGAGATTCACAAAATAAACTGGTGAATCTCTTTTTCAATTAGATAGGCACGTGATGCCCTGTGACACAGCCACTTTTGTGATTACTGTAAACTGGAATTGACAATAGCAAGATACTTCTTTAATCCAGCACAAACATTATCATTTGGTAATAACCAAAAGGTAATTTCAGGATAGAAGGTTTCAAATGCTTCCGCTTCTTTAGGGGTGGCATAGAAAATTCCTTTTTTATAAGTGTCTAAATAATATTTACCCCATAGAAAATCAATTTTAGGATAAGAAATGCAATTTTTGTAAAGTACATACTGCGGTATAACCATGGTAGTCTCCTTTCTTTACAGCAATCCGAGTTTATAAATATGTATTAAGATTATAACATAATATAGGAAGGCTTTCAACAAAAGAAAAAAATGTATTTTTATAGATATTACAATTTATTGGTGTAGAGAGCATGAAGGCTAAACTGATTTAATATATTATAGAATCGAAGAACGGCAAAAAAATAACAATTTACATAGTGTAAAAAAGAAATTTCTATAATATAAAAAATATTAAAAAGAATACTTGAAAAGTGTTCTTTTTTGATATAGAATGATAATGTTCTTTAAAAAGGACAAAATATAAAACTAGAAGTTAGACGTTAGATACTAAAGGGTGAAAGAATCTTTAAACCTTGAAAATCAAACCTCAAACTTCCAAGAAGGAGGAATTTAAAATGGCAATTAGAGTTGGAATCAATGGATTTGGAAGAATTGGAAATTTAACATTCCAAGCAGCATTAAAAAAAGGAGATGTAGAAGTAGTAGCAATCAATGACCCTTTTATTACAGCTGATTATATGGCTTACATGGTAAAATATGATTCAGTACATGGAAAATTCGAAGGAGATGTAAAAGAAGAAAACGGAAAATTAGTAGTAGATGGAAAAGAAATTAAAGTATATAATGAAATGGATCCAAAAAACATTCCTTGGGGAACCGATGGAGTAGACTATGTATTAGAATGTTCAGGAGTATTTACTACATTAGAAAAAGCACAGGCTCATATTGAGGCAGGAGCAAAGAAAGTTATTATTAGTGCACCATCAAAAGATGCACCAATGTTTGTAATGGGAGTAAATAATGAAACATATGACCCAAGTATGAATATTGTTTCAAATGCATCTTGTACAACAAACTGTTTAGCACCACTTGCTAAAGTTATTAACGATAATTTTGGTATTAAAGATGGACTTATGACAACAGTTCATGCAACAACAGCAACACAAAAAACAGTAGATGGAGCTTCTAAAAAAGATTGGAGAGGAGGACGTGCAGCAGCAGCTAACATTATTCCATCTTCAACAGGAGCTGCAAAAGCAGTAGGAAAAGTAATTCCATCTTTAAATGGAAAATTAACAGGTATGGCATTTAGAGTACCAACTCCAGATGTTTCTGTTGTAGACTTAACTTGTAATTTAGAAAAACCAGCAACTTACGAAGAAATTTGTAGTGTTATGAAAAAAGCATCTGAAAATGAGTTTAAAGGAATCATTGAATATGTAGAAGATCCAGTTGTTTCAACAGACTTTGTAAATGATGAACATACTTCAATTTTCGATGCAACAGCAGGAATTCAATTAACAGATACTTTTGTAAAATTAGTTGCATGGTATGATAATGAATGGGGATATTCAAATAAATTAGTAGATTTAGCAAGATATATGGCAACACGTGGATAATACCATACAATAGTGTAAATTGTAGGGTTTGTAGGGGCAAGCCCAAAAGGCTTGTCTC
Organism: uncultured Clostridia bacterium; assembly: GCA_949935895.1. GTDB lineage: Bacteria > Bacillota > Clostridia > TANB77 > CAG-508 > RGIG8482. The sequence continues at coordinate 15,092 of CATLGL010000001.1, read as the reverse complement.
TATTATTCTTTAAAAAGGCATATATATTAACATTGTAAATTTCAAAGATAGAAGAAATATGAGTAAATAAAAGATTTTTCATAGTAATACTTTTACAATGGTAATATATATACCTTTTGTATAAAATTGGTATGAAATCCATATAATAAAAAAAGTAGGAGGGGTTTTTAATTATGAATAAAAAAACAGTAAAAGATATTGAGGTAAAAGGAAAAAAAGTATTGGTTCGTTGTGATTTTAATGTACCACAAGATGATATGGGAAATATTACAGATACAAGAAGAATCGTATCTTCTTTACCAACAATAAAATATTTATTAGAAAATGGAGCAAAAGTAATTCTTTGTTCTCATTTAGGTAGACCAAAAGGAGAAGTAAAAAAAGAATTTTCTCTTGCACCTGTTGCAAAAGAATTATCAAAAGAATTAGGATTAGAAGTAAAATTAGCTATGGACATTGTAGGAGATAGTGCTAAAAGTTTAACAAGTAATATGAAAGAAGGAGAAGTTGTATTATTAGAAAATGTTCGATTTGATGCAAGAGAAGAAAAAAATGATCCAGAAATGGCACGTGAGTTTGCCTCTCTTGCTGAAATTTACGTAAATGATGCGTTTGGAACATCCCATAGAGCACATGCATCAACTGCAGGAGTGGCAGACTATTTACCAGCTGTTTCTGGGTTTTTAATTGAAAGAGAAATTGACTTTATGGGTAATGCTCTAGAAAATCCTAAAAGACCCTTTGTTGCTATTTTAGGAGGAAAAAAAGTTTCTGATAAAATTGGTGTTATCAATAGCTTGCTTGAAAAGGTAGATACCTTAATGATTGGTGGAGCAATGGCATATACTTTCTTTAAAGCACAAGGTTACAATGTAGGAAATTCAATATGCGAATTAGATAAATTAGATTTGGCATTAGAACTAATACAAAAGGCAAAAGAAAAAAATGTTAAGCTAATGTTGCCAGTTGATACAAAATTAGGAAAAGAATTTGACAAAGACACAGAAAGTAAAACAGTAAAATGTACAGAAATTCCAGATGGTTGGGAAGGATTTGATATAGGAGAAGAAACCATTAAATTATATAAAGAAGAGCTAAATAAAGCAAAAACAGTTGTATGGAATGGACCACTTGGATTATTTGAATTTGACCAATTTGCAATTGGAAGTAATGAAATTGCTAAAACATTAGCTGAAATTGATGCAATTACAATTGTTGGTGGAGGAGATTGTGCAGCAGCAGTTGAAAAAGCAGGAGTAGCAGAAAAATTAACTCATGTTTCAACAGGAGGAGGAGCAAGCTTAGAGTTCTTAGAGGGAAAAAAATTACCAGGAATTGAATGTTTACAAGATAAGTAATATGAAAAAGGATGTAGAATAGCAGATGACCAATTTACAACAAAGTTTTAGGGAATATGTAAAACAAAAAAACCAAGAAAAAGAAGAAATAACTTTATATAATAAGAATAGAAAAAAACTTAGAATAGATTATCGAAATAGTCAACAAAATAAAGAAGAGTGGAAAAAATGTGTTTTATGTTTTGTTGTTGATAAAGAAGGTAATGTTATTATAGAACATAAAAATAATGATGAAAAAGACGGATGTTCTGGTCATATACAATCTTATGAAGTTGCGACACAAGCAGTTATAAGAGAACTATATGAAGAATTATCCATTGATATAGAAGAAGCATTACAGGTTATTCATTTAGGAAATGTCGTCATTAATTCTGAAGAAACCAAAGAAGAATTACAGTGCTTTTTAGAGGTTTATTGTTTATTTAGAGATAGAGATACTATTCTAGAGTATAATGAAAAAGAAATAAAAAAATTAGAAAAAGTACCAGGTAGAGAATTTTTAGAACAATTGTTAAATAATGAAATTTTCCCATGTGTAGAAGCATATCTACCAATCATTATGAAATTTGTTAGATTGTATCAGGAAAGATTTGGAAGAAAAATAGTGTTACAAAGGGAAAGAGATTAGAAAAAAGGAGAGAAAAAGTATGCGAAAAAAAATAATTGCAGGAAATTGGAAAATGAATAAAAATCCAGAAGAAGCAAAGGAATATCTAAAAGAATTGATTCCTTTAGTGAAAAATGCACAAGCAGAAGTAATTCTTTGTGTACCATATCTTGATTTAAAATGTATGGTAAAACACGCAAGCCGGAAGTAATGTCCATATAGGAGCACAAAATATGCATTGGGAAGAAACAGGAGCCTATACAGGAGAAATATCTGGTTCTATGTTAAAGTCTATTGGAGTAGAATATGTTATTATTGGGCATTCTGAAAGAAGACAATATTTTGCAGAAACCGATGAGACAGTTAATAAAAAAGTAAAAGCAGCTTTAAGAAATGACTTAAAACCAATTGTGTGTGTAGGAGAAAGTTTAGAACAAAGAGAAGATGGAAAAACAAAGGAAGTAATTACCACGCAGACAAGACTAGCATTAGAAGGACTAGAAAACGAACAAGTAGAAAACATCATTATTGCATATGAGCCAATTTGGGCAATTGGAACAGGGAAAACAGCAACTAGTGAAGATGCCAACAACAGTATAAAAGAAATTCGTGACGAAATTTGTAAAATATATGGACAAATGACAGCCCAAAGAGTTATAATCCAATATGGTGGTAGTGTAAAACCAGATAATAGTAGAGAATTATTTTCAACATCAGATATTGATGGAGCATTAGTAGGAGGAGCAAGCCTAAAACCAGAAAGCTTTGCAGGAATTGTGAATTATTAAGATAAAAATGGGTTTATATAGAATTACCAAAAATTTATGATATTACAGAAGATATTAAAGTAAATATACTAAAGAATAGTAACATATGTCTAAAAAGTATAATAGATCAATAAAAGGAAGGTAAGAAAATGGAAACGAAATTAACAATGTTAATGATATTAGACGGATTTGGCGAAAACACAAATGAAAAGGGAAATGCAGTAAAAATAGCAAATACACCAAACATTGATAAAATTATGAAGCTATGTCCAACTACAGATATTTATACAAGTGGATTAAATGTTGGATTACCAGAAGGACAAATGGGAAATTCAGAAGTAGGACATACCAATATTGGAGCAGGAAGAATTGTATACCAAGAATTAACAAGAATTACAAAGTCAATCGAAGATGGTGATTTCTTTAGTATACCAGAATTTGAAAAAGCAGTAGAGAACTGTAAACAACAACAATCCGATTTACACATTATGGGATTGTTATCAGATGGAGGAGTGCATAGCCATATTCGTCATTTATATGCACTATTAGAGCTTGCTAAAAGAAAAGGAATTGAAAATGTATATGTCCATGCTTTTCTAGATGGAAGAGATACGCCACCTGCTTCAGCAGAAGGGTATATTGCAAAACTAGAAGAGAAAATGAGAGAAAAAGAAATTGGTAAAATTGCAAGTATTACAGGTAGATTTTATGCAATGGATCGAGATAAAAGATGGGAAAGAGTTGAAAAAGCATACCAAGCATTAGTACAGGGAGAAGGAAAAAAAGCACCAACAGCAATTAGTGCTATTGAAGCATCTTATCAAAAAGAAATTTTCGATGAATTTGTAGAACCTACTTTAATATGTAATGGAGATATTCCAATTGCAACAATTAAAGAAAAGGACTCAGTTATTTTCTTTAACTTTAGACCAGATAGAGCAAGAGAAATAACAAGAAGCTTAGTAGATAATAAATTTGATGGATTTAAAACAAAGCCATTAAACTTATATTTTGTATGTATGACCAAATATGATGATACTATGCCAAATGTGGAAATAGCCTTTAAACCAACTACACTAAAAAATACTTTTGGAGAATATATTAGCAAAAAAGGTCTTAAACAACTTCGTATTGCAGAAACAGAAAAATATGCTCATGTTACTTTCTTCTTTAATGGAGGAGAAGAAGAACCATATGAAGGGGAAGATAGAATTTTAATCCCATCTCCAAAAGTTGAAACTTATGATTTAAAACCAGAGATGAGTGCCTATGAAGTAACAGATAAAGTAGTAGATGCAATTACACAAAATAAATATAATGCAATTATTTTAAATTATGCAAACCCAGATATGGTAGGACATACAGGAAATTTAGAAGCAGCAGTAAAAGCAATTGAAACAATAGATGAATGTGTTGGAAAAGTTGTAGAGGCAGTAGAAAAAGTAAATGGTGTTTTACTAATTACTGCAGACCATGGAAATGCAGAGCAAATGGTAGATTATCAAACAGGAGAACCACATACAGCCCATACAACTAATCCAGTTCCACTAATGCTTGTAGGAAGAAATGAAGCCATATTAAAAACAGGAAAATTAGCAGATTTAGCACCAACCATGTTAGATATTATGGGATTAGAAAAACCAGAAGAAATGACAGGTGAAAGTATTATTGTAAAAAAATAATGGGGGCGTTTATGCTAACACAAGTACAAGTTCAGAGTAAATTTAAAAAAATACAAAAACAATTATTTTACATGATTCCTGAAAAATGGAATCGTGTGTACCTATATGCTTCTGCCATTGACCATTTTAAAGAAGTACAAACAGGGGAAATGTTTTTTTATTATTTTCCTCAAGGTATTTTAAAGAAAAATCCAGTTAATGTATATGAAGTGCCAGGTAAATTCAATATAGACGAACAAGATTATTTAAAATTAGCTCAAAAATTGTATGATGAAATAAAACTCCTAAGAAAAGAATGGATTGAATCAGGAGAAAAACCATGGACGAGTATTACGATTTCAGTTGAAGAATTCAAATTTAATGTTACTTATGGTTATGAAGATTTACAACATTCAGAATATAATAGTTATGATAGACACTTAATTTGGAGACACCAATATTTAGGAGTACCACTATCAAGTTATCCCAAACATGAAAGAAGAATGATAGAAGAATATTTAACCAAAAGTAAACATAAAATTAACAATCATCTTAATTATCAAGAAGGAATTTATAAAAAACCAGTTAGTAATATCATACAATATAATAAACTTGGTGAAAAACCACAAGAAGCAGAAGAAAAGACGAAAGCAAAAACGGATTTTAAATTGGTTTTACCTAAACAATTAAATCAAAAGAACAAAGAAATGGTAGATGAAATAGAAGAACCAACAATTAAAAGTCAAATTCTTACAATGAATATGTCTTAATGTACAAATGAAGAATATACATAGAGAAAAAACAAAATAAGCTTAAACCATAATAAATGTTTTCAAAATTTTAATATATAATCTAATGCTAGAAAGGAGCAATTAAAATGATTTATTCAAAAGAAGTAGAAGAAATGTGTCCAGTAGCAAAAGGAGTGGACCATGGACCAGCACCAATTCCAGAAGAAGGAAAATGGGTAAAAGCAAAAGAAATTAAAGATATATCGGGATTAACACACGGTATCGGTTGGTGTGCCCCTCAACAAGGAGCATGTAAATTAACCTTAAATATCAAAGAAGGGATTATACAAGAAGCACTAGTAGAAACAATTGGATGTTCAGGAATGACACATTCAGCAGCAATGGCAGGAGAAATATTAGTAGGAAAAACAATATTAGAAGCATTAAACACAGACTTAGTATGTGATGCTATCAATACTGCTATGAGAGAGTTATTCTTACAAATTGTATATGGAAGGTCACAATCAGCCTTTTCAGAAGGAGGACTACAAATAGGAGCAGGACTTGAGGACTTAGGAAAAGGACATAGAAGCCAAGTAGGAACCATTTATTCAACTCTTGCAAAAGGACCAAGATACTTAGAACTTGCAGAAGGATACATAGTAGAAATCGGGCTTGACAAAGATAACCAAATTATTGGATATAAATATGTAAATTTAGGAAAAATGATGGAAAACATAAAAAAAGGAATCGAACCAGTAGAAGCAATTGAAAAAGCAAGTGGAACATATGGAAGATTTGACGAAGCGGTAAAGAAAATTGATCCAAGAAAAGAGTAGGAAAAACAAATGAACATATCTGTTATTTGTATGTATGATGAGAATTTCAACGTTTCAGGAATGATACGAGGAAATGAAAATTTTAAAATAATAAAATATAACAAAATAGAAGAACTATTAGAAAATATTAGAAATATCTTAGAAAAGTAGGAGGTAAAATAAATGGCAGTAACATTTGAAAGTTATGAAAGAAGAATAGACCAAATTAAACCCGTAATGGAAAAATACGGAATTAAAGATTTTGAAGATGCATTGAATATTTGTAAAGAAAAAGGATTTAATCCATATGATATTACCAAAAGTGTTCAACCAATTTGTTTTGAAAATGCAGCTTGGGCTTATACATTAGGAGCCGCAATTGCGATTAAAAAAGGATGTGTAAAAGCAGCAGATGCTGCAAAAGCAATTGGAGAAGGACTACAAGCATTTTGTATTCCAGGTTCTGTTGCAGATGATAGAAAAGTAGGATTAGGACATGGAAACTTAGCATCAATGTTATTATCTGAAGAAACAAAATGTTTTGCATTTTTAGCAGGACATGAAAGCTTTGCTGCAGCAGAAGGAGCAATTGGTATTGCAAAATCTGCAAACAAAGTAAGAAAAGAACCATTAAGAGTTATCTTAAATGGACTTGGAAAAGATGCAGCACAAGTTATTTCAAGAATCAATGGATTTACCTATGTACAAACTGATTTTGATTTCTTCACAGGAAAAGTAAACGTAGTAAAAGAAATAGCATATTCAGATGGCGAAAGAGCAAAAGTTAGATGTTATGGTGCAAACGATGTTAGAGAAGGTGTTGCAATTATGCATATGGAAGGAGTAGATGTATCAATTACAGGTAATTCTACCAACCCAACAAGATTCCAACATCCAGTTGCAGGTACATACAAAAAAGAATGTATTGAGCAAGGCAAAAAATACTTCTCAGTAGCATCTGGTGGAGGAACAGGAAGAACACTTCACCCAGATAACATGGCAGCAGGACCTGCTTCTTATGGTATGACAGATACAATGGGAAGAATGCATTCAGATGCACAATTTGCAGGTTCATCATCTGTTCCAGCACACGTTGAAATGATGGGACTAATTGGTATGGGTAATAATCCAATGGTTGGATGTACCGTATCAGTTGCTGTTGCAGTAGAAGAAGCGATGAAGGCTTAAAAGATAGATTATATAAAGCTAGTGACGAATTTTTATAGGGTAATTATAAAATTAAATAAAGAAAAAATACCTAAGAAGATAAAAATTTTAGGTATTTTTTCTGTTCAGCATAGATAATTTGCAATATTATGTAAAATGTTATATAATAGAAGGTAGATACTAGTATTTTCCTACAAATTTATTGGCGTAGGAAGATATAAAACAAATAATAAAAAGAAAGGATCAACAAAATGAAGAAAAAGATCTCAAGAGGAGTAGTAGCGTTATTATCAGCAACCTTATTAGTTATTTGTTTTGCGGTTGCAGGGAGAACACAGGAAAAAGTAGCAGAGGCACCTCTGATATCAAAGATATCAGAGACATCAGAGGAAGAGGAACTAGATGGATATGGTTCCCAGCTTAGTTCCATGAAGTGCCGCAATGCCATTTTGCGGGGAGCATTATCCAAGTTTTCTGTTAGGGATTCCTTAGGCGTAACCTATGAGGAATTTTTATCCAAAATGGAAAAATTGGATGAAATGTATACTTCAGAAGTTTTTGTTCTTAACGCCCAGGCGTTTTATGAAGAGGCAATTATGGGTCAATGGAACGAAATGCTGATGCCAAGCATTATTGTTATTGAGACAGGGGGAGGAAAATTTTTACGTGGCAAGTATAATTTATGGAATGCGATTGAGCGAGAAGAAAACCCAATTACTCATAAATCAAAGCTTGTTTTTAGAAATTTTGAATCTTACCAGAAATCCATTGAGGCTCTCTACAGGGTATTGGAAAAGCCATATTACGCAGGGAGTTCAATGAGTGTAGCTCAATTTACTGATGTATGGGCACCAGATACTGTGATTTATGGTATTAATTTGTACCATACCATGAAGCTTTTGCAGAGTTTGTAACCGCTAGATGACCGCGTCAGATTTTTCTGACGCGGTTGTTGATTTATATTAGAAAATATGGTAAGATGCAAAAAAAGAAATAAATATATTGGAGAAAAATATGAAAGTACTTATTGCAACAAAAAATCAAGGAAAAATAGAAGGTGCTAAAATAGCATTATTGGAATATTTTGAAGAGGTGGAAATTGAGGGAATACCAGTTGAAACTGATGTTAGTGAACAACCAGTTAATGAAGAAATCTACCAAGGTGCTAAAAATAGAATAAAAAACTTAAAAAAATATGCAAACGAGCATGCAATAAAAGCAGATTTATATATATCCATTGAAAGTGGAATTCATAATTTATTAGGAAGATGGATGATTACCAATATTGCAGTTATAGAGGATAACAATAACTTTGAAGGTTATGGCACAAGCTCATCTTTTCCAGTACCAGAAAAATTTGTAAAACAAATTATTGAAACAGATTTAAGTCAGGTAATGAACCAGATATTTTCAAAAGATGATGATAGACACAATAAAGGTGGTGGTATTCAATTACTAACAAAAGGCAAAATATCAAGAATTGACTTGACAAAACAAGCATTTATTATGGCTCTAACAAAATATATAAATGGAGATATTTGGAAATAAGTGGGAGGATAGTAATGAGAATTGATAAAATACAATTACATGAACTAATAAAACGGAAAAAAAGAAGGAAAAGAAATAGAAGAAGAACTATATATTAACTATCACAATTTAGTATATAAAATAGCTTTCTCTATTTTAAAAAACAGAGAAAATGCAGAGGATGTAATGCAAAATGTATTTACAAAATTGGTGCAAATGCCTTTAGAAAAACTACCAAGTAAAAAAGAAGCTACTTGGTTATATGAAGTAACAAAAAATGAAGCAATGACATATCTTCGAAAGTACAAAAAAGAATATGAAATTGAAACAGTTTATGAATTAGTAGATGAAGATACAAAAATAGATGAAATAATGGACAAACAAGATTATCAAAAACTAATCCAACGGACTAAATAAACAAGAACAGGAAATTATATCTTTAAAAGTATTATCACAGCTCAATTTTAGACAAATTTCTATTTTACTAAATATGCCAATAGGAACCATACAATGGAAATACTATAAAGCAGTAAAAACCTTAAAATTAGCATTAGGAAATTTAACCATCAGTTTGTTATTTGCAATTTCTTTTGTGATGAGCAAAAAAATAGTAAAAGAAGCAAATATATCACAAGAAATTAAAAATGAACCAATTGTTCAAGAAGAAAAAGAAACAGAAGAAACAGATACAACGACAACTAAAAAAGAAAATAATCTAGAACAAGCAACAATGAAAAATACATTAGAAGATAAACAAGAAGGTTCAAGAGTAGAAAATATATTACAAAATAAAGAAGAAAATACAAAACTAGAAAATGGAATACAGAAACCTGTGCCAATTCAAAGTAATGCTACAACACCAATAATATCTTGGCATTTATTAGGAATATCAGCATTATTTTTCCTAATATCTATTATTTTTTTTATTATTTTTCAAAAACGCCAACAAAAAGGAGACAAAAAAGCATCTAAATAATAGAAGGGAAAAAGGTGATAAAATGAAAAAGAAATTAGGAATATGGATTACTCTAATACTAATAGGAATTGTATTATTAGGAATGTTATTTTTTACAGTAGATAGTTATCGAATAAAACAAAATCGACCTCCTATTTTTGCAATACAAGCACAAGTATTAAAAGATGGAGGAACAGTTATTTATTATGGACTGGGTTACAAAATTATTGATTATCATACAATAGAAGGAAAAAATGAGATTCAAATAGGTAGTTATTTTATGAAATATGAAAATAAGATAGTAAATGCAACACCTGATATATCTAATACACCAATTCAATATCAAAAATATGTGCCTCTTACACAATTACCACAAGAATATAGCTTTGAGCAAGCATTAAAAGATAAATGCTTTATTATTTATTATAAAAATATTTATAATAAAAAAATCCTAGATGAGTTTATTGAAAATACTGGAATGAATAGTAAAAATCGAATTCCAGATACGATTAGAATTGTACAATATACAGTAGAAGGGGATATGATTCTTACAGATATAGAATATACTAAAGACGGTAATTATAAAATTACAACTGATAATACAAGAGATAAATTTTCTAGTAAAGAAGATAGAGTTATAACTAAAAAAGAAGATTTTCCAGGAAAAATTTATGGCATTGTCCAAACAGAAGAAGAAAACTATATCAAAATAGAGCTTGCTTTATATGCTATCATTGATTATACAGATGAGACTTCCAAACAATACAAAAATGAAACGATTGCGATTTATTCTAAAACAGCAACGATTTATGAATTAGGACCAACAATTTTAGCTACCGTGTTACAAGTAGAGGAAAATTTATTTTTTGTAGAACCAGATGAAACACAAAATTTGCGGAAATAAGGTTATGGTTGGATTTCCAGATAAAGAAAAAATTTCATTGAAAGAGGGAGATAAAGTAAAGATTATCTATACAGGAATTGTGAGGGAAACATATCCAAGCCAGATCGATGCGATAAAAATAGAAAAAGTAAACGAATAAAAAAGTGGCTTCGTCACATGAACACGAGTGTTTTGCGATTAGCACAATCTAAAGTAACTTAATCTAGTTGCATAGGAAAAAGTAATAACAGTAAAAGAAATATTGTTATTACTTTTTTTCTTTGTTTAAACGAAAATATTTTTTTATATACCTTGACAGATAAGGTATATTGATTTATAATGGTATAAGAAAGAAAAGGTAGGTGATAATATGTCAATTCGAGCAGATGTGATTCGTGGGCATACAGAAACTATTATTTTAGCACATCTTATGAAGGGAAACAGCTATGGGTATGAAATCAACAAGTCGATTAAAGAAAAAACAGAGAACCGATATGAACTAAATGATGCAACCTTATATTGTGCATTTAGGAGATTAGAAGAAGCTGGATATATAATATCTTTTTGGGGAGAAGGTAATAGTGGTGCAAGAAGACGATATTATTCAATTACCAATGAAGGGATTGAATTTTATAAAAAAAGCATTCAAGAATGGAATTTAACAAAAGAACTAATTGATAAATTAATATAAATAGGAGGAAAAAGAATGCAAAAACGATTATATAAAATTGAAAAAGGCAAAAAGATAGATGGTGTGTGTGGAGGAATTGCAGAATATTTTGATATTGACCCAACAGTAATACGTTTAGCATGGATTATATTTTCTTGTTGTGGTGGTAGTGGAATTGTTGCATATTTAATAGCAGCAATAATAATGCCAAGAAAATCAGATATTATATAAAATAAGAGGGGAGAAGTAACAATGAATGAAAAAATTAGAAAAGAGGTAAATATCTTATTTGAAAATGCTCCAAATACTAAAAGAGCAAATGACTTAAAAGATGAGATAATTTCAAATGCAGAAGATAAATATGAAGATTTACTAAAACAAGGGAAAAAGGAAGAAGAGGCATTAAAGACGGTATTACAAGAAATAGGAGATGTAGATGAACTAATTGAAGAACTAAATAGAAATAATCCAATTCATACTGAGTATGCATTAGAAGCAAAGAAAAAGACAGGATTAGTAGTATCTATATGTGTGGGACTATATATTTTAAGTGTTATTACATGTGTAGTGTTAGAAGAACTGGGCTTACCAGATTTTGTGACAGCATCTGGTTTTCTTGCAGTTGCAGGAGTATCAACTTGTATTTTGATATATCATTTTATGACAAAGCCTAAATATACAAAATATGAAGATACTATGGTAGAGGAATTTAAAGAATGGAAAGGAAAAAAAGATAAAAATAAGGAAATAAAAAAGGCAATCGATTCTATTTTATGGACTTTAACAGTTATTATTTATTTAATTATTAGTTTTACATTTGGAATATGGTATATTTCTTGGATTGTTTTTTTTATTGCAACACTAATAGAAAATATTATTAAATTGATGTTTAAATTATGGGAGGAATAAAATGAAAAAGGTAGGAATTATTGTACTTATTATCATACTAATTAGCTTAGTAATTGGACTTTGCAAGGTATTAGTATTTGCACTTCATCATAATGATTGGAATTGGTTTACTACTGTATTTAAAGGAGATAGTAACATGAGAAAAGAAGAATATATTAGAAAAGAACAGAAAATAGCAATTGATGATATTGAAAAAATCAATTTAGACTTTAAAAGTTCAGATTTAAATGTATTTTTTACAGAAGATAGAGAAATACGTGTGGTTCAATACTCTTATAAAGATTTAAGAGAAGATGAATTTTTTCAAGTTGATAAAACGTCTTCAAATATTACCATTTCTGAAAATAAAAAACCTCGTTTTTTTATCTTTTACATTGGATTTATGGAAAATTTCATTTATGATGTGTATCTTCCAAAAGAATATATAGGCAAGTTAGAAATAAAGTCAGTATCAGGAGATATTGAAGTAAAAGATCATTTAACATTTAAAGATTTAAAAATTGCTACAACAAGTGGAGATATTAAAATGGGAGATGTAGACGCCAAAAATATTCAGATGGATACTGTATCAGGAGATATTAAATTAGGACAGTTAGAAAGTGATGTATTGGCATTAAAAACAGTTTCAGGAGATATTTTTGTAGAAAGTATAGAAGGTAAAACACAAGCGAAAACAACATCAGGTGGTATAGAACTCCAAAAAATAGAAGGAAGTGTAGAACTTGCAAGTATTTCAGGAGATATTAAAAGTGAAGATTTTAAAATATTAGGAGCTTCAAAAGTAAAAACAACATCAGGAAATGTAAAAATGTATTTGAACCAAGAAGCAAACTGTGAAATTCAAACTAAAACAGTATCTGGAAATGTAACACTTCCTAACAGAAGAAATGTTATGGGAGAAGAGCCCTATGAGGAATTAAGCATTGAAACAGTATCTGGAAATATTCGATTAGAGAAATAAAATGTTTAGACATTACGAAAAAAAGAACGAGTGATGACAATTATCGTTTATATCAAAACAAGAGAAGGGTGACCTCCTCTTGTTTTGATTGACAATAGATGAAAATAGAGGTAAGATAGTAGCGTTATAAAATGCAAAGGAGGAAATAGCATGGTATTAGAAATAATATGGATTATTCTAGGGTTTTGCTTGTTAATAAAGGGTGCTGATTTTTTAGTAGAAGGTGCATCAAAACTTGCCAAAAAATTCCATATACCAGAAATTATTATAGGACTTACTATTGTATCAATTGGAACTTCTATGCCAGAATTATTTGTTAGTATTACATCTGCAATAGAGGGGCATTCTGATATGGCTGTAGGAAATGTAATAGGAAGCAACTTGTGTAATTTATTGCTTATTTTAGGATTATCTTCTATTATTAGACCAATTGAATTTAAAAAAGAAACAAGACTGATTGAAATTCCAATGACACTTGCTATTACCTTTGTCTTATTTGCTCTATGTAATATTGGAGTAAACATTACTAAAGTAGAAGGAATGATACTCATTTGTTTATTTGTCCTATTTATAGGTTATACCATTTATATGGGAAAAAAAGGAGAACAATTTGAAAAAAAGGATATGTTAGTTGAAGTACAAACACAAACAAAAGGTTCAGTACTAAAGTCAATAGGATGGATTTTATTTGGAATTGTAGGATTAAAAATAGGACGGTGATTTAACAGTAAATCATGCTGTTATAATAGCACAAAGCTTAAATATAAGTGAAAAAGTAATTAGTTTAACAATTATTGCAATTGGAACAAGTTTACCAGAACTAGTTACTTCTGTAACAGCAGCTATAAAAGGAGATAGTGACATTGCAATAGGAAATATACTAGGTTCTAATATATTTAATATTTTGCTTATATTAGGTGTATCTGCTAGCATTACACAAATTACATATAGTACAAGTTATAATAATCAAATCTTTGTTTTAATTGTAGGAACAGTATTATTAGCATTATTTCCGTTTATTGGGGCAAAAAATAAAATGACAAGAATAAATGGAGGCGCTTATTTAATTATCTATGCGATTTATATGGCGGGATTATTGATTGCATAATAACCAAAACAAGCCGTATTTCATAAGATAGAGTAGAAAATAATCTACTCTATTTTTGTGTAAGGAGGAAAAAAGTGAAAAAGAAATTGATAAAAGTAATATTTTTAGTATGGTTATTATTACTATCATCTTTTACTATGTGGAATAATGTATCATTTGCATTAGCACCATCTAGTAATACCATCTATAAAGGAATAGATGTAAGTGCTTATCAAGGAAGAATTGATTACCGATTAGTAAAAGAATCAGGAATTGATATTGTATACATAAAGGCAAGCGAAGGAGAGCACTTAATAGATCCAGAATTTCGAAATAATTATGAAGGGGCAAAAGCAAATGGTATAAATGTAGGGTTTTATCATTTTGTTCGAGCAAGAAATGAAGAACAAGCGATAAAAGAAGCAGAATTTTTTGCAAAGGTTATTTCAGGAACTCAACCTAATTGCAGGCTGGCTATGGATTTTGAAGTGTTTGGTAATTTGAGTATAGGAGAAATTAACAATATATCAAAAGTTTTTTTAGAACGAACACAAGAATTAACTCAAAAAGAAATGGTGATTTATTCTAATACATATGATGCAAGAACTATATTTTCGCATGAATTAGCAAGTAAATATCCTTTGTGGGTTGCACAATATGGTGTAAGCACTCCAGGGAATAATGGAAAATGGGAAAACTGGATAGGCTTTCAATATTGGGATAGAGGAGAAATTGCAGGAATCAATGGAAATGTTGATTTAGACCGATTTACAGAAGCGATTTTTTTATCAACTGCAGGAGAAATTCCAAATCCCAATAATCCATCACCAGAGGAATTACAAAATGTCATATATTATACAGTAAAAAGAGGAGATACTTTATCTAAAATTGCCTCTAAATATGGTACAACAGTAGAAGAGATTGTAACATTAAATAACATTCAAAATCCAAATCTAATTTATACTGGTGAGGTATTGCAGATTAGAACATC